>JAFLEG010000109.1 GCA_017302195.1 Verrucomicrobiota bacterium | reverse complement strand
CGACCGAGATGCAGTTGTCGCAGCTTGGCCTCTCGGCGCACGACCTGGGCGACCGGACCTTTTTCTACGGCCGGGGCTGCCCGAACTGCAACGACTCCGGGTACAAGGGCCGGAAGGGCATCTACGAGCTTCTGGTGGTCACCGACCCGGTCCGGAATCTGATCAACGAGCGCGCCCCCACGGTGGTCATCCGCCAGAAGGCGATTGAGCTTGGCATGGTCACCATTCGCGACGACGGTCTGCGTAACATTTACGCCGGTGAATCCACTGTGGAGGAAGTCTTGAAGTACACCTGAACCGAGGGGAAAGGACGGTTATGCCGAAGTTTCAGTACGTGGCCATGGACTCCCGTGGCAAGGAGCAGAAGGGCACCCTGGAGGTGGCGTCGCAGGCGGACGCCATCAATCGCCTGAAGGAGATGGGGTATTTCCCCACCAAGGTGATCGAGGCCGAGAAGCCCAAGGAGAAAAAGGACGCCAAGAAGGGCTCCGCCCCTTCGGGGTCCGGCGGCGGGGGCAAGAAGAAGGGCGTCAATTTCAACATCAAGATCCCCGGCCTCGGCGGCGGGGTGAAGACCAAGGTGCTCACCACCTTTACCCGCCAGTTGGCCACCCTGGTGGATGCCGGTCTGCCGCTGCTGCGCGGGCTCCGGGTGCTTCAGAAGCAGGAGAAGAATGTCACCCTGCGGAACACCATTGACGACCTGTCGCTGTCCATTGAGGGCGGCAGCACCTTTTCCGAGGGCCTGGCGCAGCATCCCAAGATCTTCAACCGGTTGTTCGTGAACATGGTCAAGGCCGGCGAGCTCGGCGGTGTGCTGGAGGTGGTGCTGAACCGTCTCGCCGAGTTCATGGAGAAGGCCGAGAAGATCAAGGGCAAGGTCGTTGCCGCGATGTTCTACCCGTCGGCCGTCATGACCGTCGCCGTGGCCATCCTCGGCCTGCTCATGGTGGTGGTGGTCCCCAAATTCAAGCAGATCTTCGCCGACCTGCTGGGCGACGGCAAAATGCCGGCGTTCACCGACTTCGTGCTGTCCATTTCCAACACCATCAAGGACCGGACCATCCTGGTCGGCGAGGCCGCTCCCATGGGGCTTCCGGTGTTTCCCGGGCCGGTCATCTGGGGCATTGTCGGCGTCGTCATCGCCTTCAAGCTGGGGGTGAAGACCAAGAAGGGGCGCTGGCTGTGGGACAAGGCCAAGCTGCACCTCCCGGTGGTCGGCAGCGTGATCAGCAAGGTGGCCGTGTCCCGGTTTTGCCGCACCCTCGGCACCCTGGTCAGTTCCGGCGTCCCCATTCTCCAGGCGCTCAACATTGTCCGTGAGACTGCGGGCAACGTGGTGGTGGCCAATGCGGTGCAATCCGTGCATGAGAGCGTGAAGGAGGGTGAGACCATCACGGCGCCGCTGGAGAAGTCCGGCGTGTTCCCCCCCATGGTCATCTCCATGGTGGACGTCGGCGAGCAGACCGGCGCGCTCCCGGAGATGCTGCTGAAGATCGCCGACACCTATGACGACGAGGTGGACAATGCCGTCGCGGCCATGACCTCGCTGCTGGAGCCGATCATGATCGTCTTCCTGGCGGTCATCGTCGGCAGCATCGTCATCGCCCTGTTCCTGCCCCTGATCTCGCTGATTGACCAGTTGGGTGGCAGCGGCGAGGGCGCTGGCGGCGATTGAGGTGGCCGCCGGGCGAGGCAATCCCCGGAAAATACCCTCAGGCGACAAGGAATTGTTGACACCTGTTCGCGCCGGGGTGTAAATACAAAGTAGTTACATTGCACTGGCGATTGCTTTACCGTCTTCCTCGTGGAGTTCGATTGGAACAATCCGCCATTTGCTCTGGATGGTTCTTTGACGGTGCGTGACATCGAAGAGTCCTTCGAGGACCCGTTTGCCTCCCGGCTGTTGCCGGATTCCCCGCGGTTCGGCATGCAGGCCCGGTATTTCAACCTGGGCCGTGCGGGATCGGGGCAGGGGATCTTCAGTGTCTATCGCACCAACGGGCGGCTGGTCCGGGTGATCTGTGCCCGGGAGTTCACCGAAGCGGAGGAGTATTTCTACCAGCGAAAGCTCCGCCAGATCCTGGAGGCCTGATGCCGGCAACCGTGGTGACATCCTGGGAGGAGGTGCCCCTGTTCGACAGCGAGCAGGCGGAGTCCGCGTTCTGGGCCGATGCCGCGGTGGATCTCGGTCTCATGGAGGCGGCGACCGTCGCCGCCTCCGAGCAGACCGAATCGGTGACCATCACGCTCCGCATGGATCCGCGCATGCTGGGGCGGATCAAGCGCCTCGCCCGGGAGCGCTACCTGAACTACCAGAGCATGATCAAGCAGTGGCTGAGTGAACGGATGGAAAAGGAATTGAAAGACCGCTGACCGCTGTTGAACCCTTGACGTTTTCCGCCGCCATGAATCCGACGCATTCCTCCGCCCCCCGCCCGGCCGTCCAGCGGACCCATGCGTTCACGCTGATCGAGCTGCTGGTGGTCATCTCCATCATCGCGGTCCTCGCTGGCCTGGTGGTCGGGTTGGCCCCGATGGCCAACAAGCGGATGAAGGAGGCGCGCATCCGCACCGAACTGGCCGCCCTGGTGGGGGCCATCGAGGCCTACAAGGCGAAGTTCGGGGTGTATCCGCCCGACAACTACGATCCGGTCCGCAAGCAGAGCAATCCGGCGCGGCACGGGCTGTTCTATGAGCTGACCGGCGTGCTGGTGGACAATCAGCAGCGGGTGCTCCTGCCCGCGGATGACGGCATCACCCTCAGCCCCGATGTCTTTCTCAATTACTTCGGACGCGAGGGGGTTCTCAACAGCGCTCCGCGGATTCCGGGCACCCAGGCGGATCAGGCCCGGCTGGACCGGGAGCAGAAGAAACGCCTCATGCGCCGGGAGTTCAAGCCGGGCCAGTTCGCCGAGATCTTCCGAAACCGCAGTCCCGGCTATGTGGACCTGGAGGTGCTGGCGGTGGGCTACTCCGGCGATGCCTCGGGGAAGAAGGGCTCGGGTGTCCCTTGGCCGCCGGCCGTGGCGCCGAACCAGCATCCGATCCCGACCAATCCCGGACTCAACCCTTGGCGCTACGTCTCCACCAATCCCACCAACAATCCCGGCCGCTTTGACCTTTGGGCGGAGCTGCCCACCGGCCGGACCTCGCCCCCTTTGATCATCGGCAACTGGTAACCTGTTCCCTCCATGAAACCCTCACGTTCCCAACGCCCCCAGTCCGGCTTCACGCTCATCGAGCTGCTGGTGGTCATCTCCATCATCGCCATCCTGGCCGGGCTGCTGCTGCCCGCGCTGGCCGGCGCCAGCAAGAAGGCCAAGATCAAGAAGGCCGAGGTGGACATCGCCAACCTGGTCGCCGCCATCAATGCCTATCAGGCGGCCTACAGCCGGATGCCGGCGTCGAAGAAAACGCGAGGAGCCATAAGCGATCTCTGGCCAGATTTCATCTATGGGACGGACCAAGGGGGGCAGGTTTGGGACCCCAAGAAAGTGCAGATCGATCCAGCAAAGTTACGGGTATCGAACCCGGGAGCCGTCAACTGGAACATCAGCAATGCCGAAGTCCTGGCCATCCTCACCGGGCAGGATCTTGGCAATTTCCCGGTGGGAGCACCTGGCTACGCGGTGCAGATGGATCTGCCCAATCCGCCGAATCCGGCTCAACCCATCAACTTCAACAACGTCCTCAACCAGAAGCGGACGGTGTTTCTCAATGTGAAGAATGCCAAGGGAACCGGCCCCAATGGGTTGGGCGAACTGGATCGGGTGCTGCGCGATCCCTGGGGCAATCCCTACATCATCCGGATGGACCTCGATTACGACAATCGGGTCCTCGATTTCTTCCCCGCCACTGCGGGAGCCCCCGTGCTGCCGGCCACGAATCCCAATGCCCGCTTCATCGCGCAGCCGGTACTGGTGATGTCGGCCGGGCCGAATGGTCTGATTGACCTGAACCAGCCCTCCAGCGCCAAGGGGGACAATTTCGACAACATCTACAGTTGGCGCTGAACCCGCTTCTCTTTCCTCCCATGCACGGCTCCATCTCCAGCAGTTCTCCGGACCGGATCCGGCGCGGTGCGCGCCCGGGTTCCCGGGGATTCACGCTCACCGAGCTGCTGGTGGTGATGTCCATCATCGGCCTGATCACCTACATCGCCCTCCCGGCCTTCCGCGGGTTTGGACAGGAGAACGTGGTGGGGACTGCTCAGCGCCAGATCCAGGATGATCTGGCCTATGCCCGGCTGCAGGCCATCAAGAACCGGGCGCCGGTGTACATGGTCTTCCTGCAGCCCCCCTTTCAGCAGGACGCCAATTTCGCCCGCGATCTGAACCAGGCCCATCAGCGGCTGCTGCTGCTGCCGCAGGCCTCGGACGAGGATCGCAAGTTCCGCGACTCGGCGCTGCGGGTCTTCACCAATGCCTTCCCGCTGCAATTCTCGGGCTACGCCCTCTATACCGAGGCCAGCGTCGGGGAGCAGCCAGGCGTCCGCCGCCGCCGCTACCTGACCGAGTGGCGTCCGCTGCCCGAGGGCGCGCTGTTTCCCACCAACGGACTGCAGATCGAGCTGCCGCCGTTTGTCTCGGGAATCCAGAACCGGACGGTCTTCACCAATCTGACCACGCTGTCGGTGCCATTCCCGGTGGGACCCGACCGGGCCGGCGAGGCCCGCGAGCTTCCGGTGCTCGACTTGCCGGCCATCGGATTCGACGCCCAGGGCCGGCTTTACAACTTCCTTCCCAACGGACGTCCGCGCGGCAACGGCACCACGCTGGCCGACCGGTTCCTGGCCGTGGGCATCGGCAGCGCCCTCTTTCAGCGGAAGACCGGTGCCGGCACCAACCAGTACAACTTCGAGGCGATTCCGGATGTCGTGGAGACGCCCCGGAAGAACTACACCAATCACATCCTTCGGGTGTCGGCCCTGTCCGGACGCACGAAGTACCAGAAGCCGCCGCAGCCGTGAAAATCGTCCTCCCCATCGCTCCGGGATCCCGCCGCCGCCAGGCCGGATTCACCATGGTCGAGCTGGCGCTGTGCATTGGCATCATCGCCTTCGCCATGGTGGCGATCATGGGCGTGCTCCCGTCCGGACTCTCCGTCCAGAAGCAGAACCGGGAGGACACCATCATGGATCAGGAGGGCGCCCAGTGGATCAACATCCTGAAGAACGGGCATGGCGGGTGGGGCGACCTGACCAATTACCTGGATAACATTGTGGTGGAGCGGCGGATGGCCGTCGGGCTTCAGTCTGGGTCGGCTGTGACCTACGGATTCCGGGGGCGCTTTTTTAATGAGACGATCCAGAATCCCATTACCAATTTGAGCAGCGCTTCACTCATCGTGAGCCTCCTGTCGCTCCCCAAGCTGGAGGCGGATTCCGGTGAGGTGTTCAGCAACCGGGTCACTGCTGTTGTTCGGGCGATGGCGGGCTCACAGAATGCCCAGATCCGGCCGACTCTGGATCCTGGTTTCGAGCCGTCGAGCGCCCAACTGGACGATGCCTTCCGATATCAGATGGAAGTGGAGCTGACTCCCGTCGCCTCCAATCCCAGCCTCGACATGACCGCTGAGGATCCGTCGTTCACAAACCTCTTCACCTTGGAAAGCATCCAGAGCGGCGGATGGCTGAACGCTTACCGGCTTGACCCCGACAACGTGCTCCAAGTGTTCAAGGGGCGCGGTGTGAACCGGTCCGATGTGGATCCGCTCGCCGCCACCCTCTACGACCTCAAGCTCACCTTCCGCTGGCCGGTATTCAAGGTGGGCAATGAGTACCGGGTCGGCGCCGGAAGCCGGACGTTCCGCACCCAGTTGGCCGGGCGGCTAGTATTTGATCGTTACGTACAGGGCAGCCCCGGATCGGTCTATCTTCCCAAGACCCTTCTCCGTCCCCGCCGCTTTGAGCCGTCGGTCGTCACCCGCGTCGCGATTCCCTGAGCCTGCGTATGAAGCCCGTCGCCTCGTTTTCCAGAGCCTCCCGCGGTTTCTCGCTGCTCGAGATGCTGATCGGCATCGGCATCCTGTCGGTGGTGGTGCTGGCGCTGTATTCGCTCTTTGACCAGACGCAGAAGGCCCTGCGGGCGAACGTCAATCAGGTGGATGTCTCCGAAGGGGGCCGCGCCGTCCTGGAGATGCTGGTCCGCGACGTCTCCCGGGCCTCCGCGTCCGGGATCAACACCAACTTCATCTATGCGCGCCGGTCCGATGACATCCAGGAGGTCATTCCGCCCGGGACCAACCTGGTGGTGATGCGCACCACGGCTGGCCTGATGGGTGATCCGTGGGAGAAGGTGTTTGGCGATGAATGGCGCCGCGACACGGCGCTGCACGAACTCTTCTACCTGGTGGAGCAGCAGCCGGGACGCTGGGTGGGTGCCGGATTGTTTGTCGCGGGCGAAGACCCAATGACCACGGTGGATGGCGTGGGAACGCTGTGGCGCTATGAAGACACCAGCCCTCAGGCGGTGCAGGGGGCCCGGGCAGGCGAGCAGGTGGGCATCCTCAACAACCGGTTCCTCAACAACACCGCCTATCGCACCAATCACGTGAGCCGGCTCATTGACGGCGTGGTATTCTTCCGGGTGACCGCCTTCGGTCCGCAGGGACAACCCCTGGATGACAAGCTGCTGCGGGAGTCTTCCCCGAACAGCACCCTCGTTCCTGGACCCGATGTGGTGATTGGACCGTACTCCAGGAACCCACCATTTCCAGACCGGGCTGCCTTTCCGTTTAACGGCACGTTCTTCCGAAACCGCGCCCTGCCTTCTGCCATCGAGATCGAACTCGGCATCCTGCCGCCCACCCTGGTGGATCAGTTGCGTACCCTGGGCAATGTCCCCGCGGTGCGAAACCGGTTCCTCAGCAACAACGCTGCGAACGTGCTGGTCTTCCGCCAGCGCATTCCCCTGCCGGCCGCCCCGGTTTCCATTCCATGACGCCGCTCCGCCTTTCCCCCGTCGCCCCGCCTGCCGCCCGTCGCGGCATCGCGCTGGTGATCACCCTGCTGATGCTGTCGGTGGTGACCATCACCGCCGTGGCCTTCCTGGCGGTGAGCCGTCGCGAGCGGGATTCGGTGACCACCTATGCCGAGCAGGCCGATGCCCGGTTCGTCGCCGAAGCCGGTCTGAATCACGCCCAGGCCCGGCTGACCAGCCGCATGGCCGCCACCACCAACCGGTTGGCCTACGGTGGGTTCATGGTGTCCACCAACTACCTCAACCCCTTTTTCCGTTTCGGCCAGTCCTTCGTGGACACCCGGAATTATCGGGCGCTGACCAACGTCTCCTATTTCCGGACCAACGGCCTGCCCCTGTTCAATCTCTCCACCGACAACGGGCGCCAGACCTACGCGCGGATGCTGGGCAACCTCTACTACGATCCCCGCCCGCCGGTGTTCGTGCAGACCAACCGCAATCCGAACCTGGTCAACGGTGATCCGTGGGATTTCCGTTTCTACCTCGATCTGAACCGCAACGGACGGTTTGACACCAACGGCTGGCAGTACCCGCGGGACGAATTCGGGCGGACCTTCGGCTTCGATCAGGAGTTTCTCTGGGGGGATCCCGAATGGATCGGCCTGCTCCAGCATCCCGATGCCCCGCACTCCGGCACCAATCACTTCGTGGGGCGCTTTGCCTATGTGGTGGTGCCGACCGCCCGGACGCTCGACCTGAACTTCCTCGGCAATGACGCCAAGCGGCTGAACCTGGGGGTGACCAATCCGCCGGGGCAGGGGTTGCTGGGCAGTGGCTTTCTGCGCAATCAAGGCGTGGGCGCCTGGGAGATCAATGCCGCGGGATTCCTGGCCGGACTCAACACCAACATCTGGCTCGCGACGCCGAATGACTATCGTTACGAGACCAACATGGGTACGGCATCCACCGGGCTCGCGTTCTCCGACGGCGAACGCCTCCGGCGCTTCCGGGAGGAAAACGTCATTCCCCGGTCTGCCGAGGCCTTCTACGCGTTTGATTCCGGCCGTCCCGATGATGCCCGGATTGACGAGGTGTTCCGGCGCGACTTCGTGGATGGCTACTCCGACGGGCCGCTGGCGCTCACCGTGACGGACATCCGGCGGCGCCTGAACGACAACGACGTCCCGGATCGCACCTGGCCCGGATCGAATTCCACGAATCACTTCGTGGAGCTGAACGACCTCTTCCGTCCGGAACTGGGCATCGCCCACCGCATCACGGGTCAGTTTACCAATACCGCCGGCGTCCGGCAGACCTCCCCGTTCAGCACCTACGACAGCCACACCTTTTATCGGTTGATCAGCCAGTTGGGAACAGACTCCTCGGACAGCCGTTTCGAGACCGGCATCCACCCCGCCTACAGCGATCTCAACGAGGCCAATCGCCTGCGGCGCTCGCCCGTCAATCCCTATGGATTTTATCGGCGTCCAAAACTGAACCTCAACTACGGACCCGACATCCCCGGCGACACCGGTCCCAACTCGGTGCGGATCGCCAACTTTCGTGAATGGCAGCCCTCGGAATGGTTCACCAATGCAGCCCATCGGCTCCTGCTCTCGGAATTCAACGTCGCACTGCCGTTTCGGGTTCCCGGTGTTCCAGATCAAATCCCGGGTCTGGCCGTCCACGGGGCGGCTGCTGTGGGCCAGGTGGACCCGGGTCTGACCAACCAAGGCGCCCGGGTGGTGATCCCGATGAACGGTGGGCTGCAGACCAACTACGTCTATGACGCCCAGGTGCACCGCCTGCTCCAGGTGGCCGCCAACATTTATGACGGCGCCAACAACCGCTTCCTGGGGACCGGGGACGAGCGTGTGGCCCTTCCCACCGTCTTCCAGCCGATCTTTTACCGGGACATCCGCACTCCCGAGGTGCTCCGCCTCCACGGATTCCAGGAGATTCTCGGGGGCACGGAGGAGTTTCTCAGTCGGCGTCCCTGGGTGACCGCCGATCAGGCGATCAACCGACTCCAGCAGGGCTTTCCCAACGATGAGGAGACCTCCCGCGGGGCCTTCAATGTGTTTGGCATGCCCTGGGTGGTGGGTGCCAAAAAGGATCTGCCCACCTTCAATGAGGCCCTGTGGCAAACGGTGGTCCAGCCGACGCGGCGCCTGCGGGTTCTGCGGAGCTCGATCAATGACAAGCTGACCCCGCCCGAGCTGCCCTTTGCCGCCACCGGCTCCAAATTCAGGACCCAGTTTCAGTTCCTGCTGAACATCACCAACATGGTGGGACTGGAGGCGTGGAATGCCTATCCGCGCCAGTTCAATCGCCCGGTGCGGATCTTTGCCACCAATGTCATGGATCTGGTGGTGCGGGACGAATCCAACGGTCCGGGCGGAGTACCGATCCTGCAGCGCCGCGAGCTGCTCCGGGGAAACTACCTGGTCCAGGGCGGATGGGGCCCCTACGAGCGGATCGCTCCGGGTTTCGTGCGAGCCGGTGAGGGGCAGCCATTCGTCATGGAGCGGAACATGACCTCGCCCCATTTCATCAATGACCCCCCGAACATCCCCAGCAGCGCCCGGAGCGTTCCCGGCGGCTTCTCGGTGGGCACCAGCTTCATCTACGATCCGTCACAGCGGCTGCTCCTGCCCCCCAACCGGACCAACGAGGGATGGGTGGAGATGACCACGGGTTCGGTGCCATTCCAGACTCCGGTCCTGTCGGCGTACGTGACCAACCACCTGATCTTTGCGATCACCGACCAGGGCTCGGGACGGCTTCTGGATTT
>JAFLEG010000108.1 GCA_017302195.1 Verrucomicrobiota bacterium | reverse complement strand
GGCTGCCGGGCGGTTCGACGCCCCGGGAATCCGGGTCTGGACCCCGCCCCGCGACCTCACGCGGGGGATGGCGTTCACCTGTGGCGACATGGACCGTGACGGGGATCTCGACCTGTTCATCGGACAGTACAAGTCGCCCTATGAATCGGGGTCCATGCCCACTCCCTGTGACAACGCCCTCGACGGACTGCCGGCCTATCTCCTGCGCAACGAAGGCGACGGCGGGTTCAGAGACGCGACCCCGGGATCCGGTTTGGAACCGAAGCGCCATCGCCGCAGCTACAGCGCCTCGTTTGCCGACCTGGATCAGGATGGCGCACTGGACCTGGTGGTGGTCAGCGACTTTGCCGGATTGGACGTCCACCGGGGCGATGGGCAGGGCCATTTTCAGGAGGCAACCGCCCGCTGGTTCCCCCAACCGCAGGGGCTGGGCATGGGGCATGCGCTCTCCGACTTCAACGCCGATGGTCTGCCGGATGTGCTGATGATCGGCATGCAGTCCCCCACCGTGGACCGGCTCTTGCACCTGGGCCTGCGACGGGAGAAGAGCGACCTGGAACGGTGGCGCCAGGCCACCCATGGCAACCGCCTGTGGCTGGGGCTCGCGGGTGGCACCGGGTTTGAACCCTGGCCGCTGAAGGAGAACGCCACGCGCACCGGATGGTCCTGGGGCTGCACCGCGGCAGACTTCGACAATGACGGCTGGCCCGACCTGGCCGTGGCCAACGGCATGGAGAGCCGCCTGACGGTGCGCGACTACGAGCCGGAGTTCTGGCTCCACGACGTCTTTGTCGGAAACTCCGCGGACCACCCGGCCGCCCACCTCTACTTCCAGGCAAAGATCGCCCGCACCCAGGGCCGGGGACAGTCCTATGGGGGTCACGAAAAGAACCGGCTGCTGCTCAACCAGTCCGGAGACTCCTTCCTCGAGGCCGCCCATCTGCTGGGCGTCGCCCTGGAGGAGGACTCACGCAACCTGGTCGGGGCCGATCTCGATGCCGACGGGCGTCAGGATCTGGTGGTTACCAGCTTTGACGCATGGCCCCGGCCCCGCCAGACGCTCCACGTCTTCCGAAACACACTGCCCGACACCGGCCCGTGGATCGGTTTCCATCTCCCCCCGGCCTGCGCGGACTCCTGTGGCGCCACCGTGACGCTCTCGTCTCGTGGAAAACGCAGCCTGCGGATGCAGGTCACCGGCGACTCCCACCGTTCCCAGCATCCGGCGACGGCACATTTCGGACTCGGCGATCTCGGTGCGCCCGAGGCCGTGGAGATCCGCTGGGCATCGGGTGCCCTCACCCGGATCGAATCCCCTGCCCCGGGCCGCTATCACACGGTGCCGCCCCCGGCATCCCGAAGCCTGAAGCCGCGAGCCAATTCCCAGTCACCGTAAGACCTCCGGGGAGCCGGGGGACAGCCGCATCGCCGCCACCCGGGAGCGCGAACGGTCCCGACTCCGGCGTCTCCCCCACGGGGAATCATCCGCGAGCCCGACCTACGGTCCGTCCAGGCGCAGCAGTTCGAAGTCCCCGTCCATCGGGAGGCTGACCGCGCGCAGACCGGGGAGCTCGACCGGTTCCACGGCCAGCGGACCCCAGGCATTTCCGGGGCCACGCCGGAGCAGCGGCGCCAGCTCACCCCAGGAGGCAGGCCATGCCGAAACCAGGTGGGAGCCCGATCGGAGACACCTCAGCACCGGCTCGGAACCGGGCGGCAGCTCCGATCCCGGCAGGCCTCCCCCGGGGTGATAGACGCGGAGCGCGGCCACCGGAGGCGGCTGGAGGGGATCCTCGGCAATGAGCTCCACGACATGAGGGCCGTCGGGAAGATCGTGAACCAGGTTGACCGTCGTTTCGAGTCGGGGATCCCGAGGAGGCACGGGCCGATAGAGATCCACTCCGCGGATCTCGGAATTCCAGACGACCTGGGCGCCCTGCTGGAACGGCGCCGGCATGATCCGGATGTTCCAACTGTTCGTCTCGATGATCACCCGGCCGGACGGCGACACAAAACGTTCCGTGGACACCCCGGCCCCATCGGGGCCGGTGACCGACCCCTCCACGGTGAAGGCAAACCGGCTGCGGTCCGCGGGGTTCATTTCTGTGACCGTCAGGGTCCACTTCTCGGCCACCAGCGGGACCGTCGCGCCGACCTTGAGGATCGCCGGGCGGCTGTAGAATTCCCCCTTCCATCCCCCGGACCGCAAATGCCCGGTGCCGCCGGGCCACTCGGTGGGCGGTTTGCCGTCCACCAACACCCGGCAGGAGCCCATGAGACCGGGCCCGGCCACCAGGTCCACACGGTTTCCGACAAACGGCAGCCGGAGCCTGCCGTCGCTCCACTGCAGTCCTCCCCGCCAGACGGGATGGGTCCACACCCTCGAGTTGTTGAAGGGATCAATCCCCGGCGAGAGACACTCCGCGCGCAGGTAGGGCTTCAGGATGGCCTTCAGCAGATCGCTCCCGTGCTCGTTGAAATGGACGACGTCGTTCAGGAGGGACGAGGTTCGCAGTCCGTTGGCGAGGATGTACCGCTTCCAGAGCGACCGGTTGTCGGGATTGCAGAGTCCGAGCTCGCGGGCAATGGCCGGGGCCACCACGTAGTTGACCCACGCCTCGCCATGCGTCGCTGGGAACGCCACCGGGTCAATCCTCGCAGGGTCGGTCGGTTCCACGAGCTCCCCATCCTGCAACGGATGATTCCCCAGCAGGATGATGTCCGCGGTGGTCCGGCGGCGCAGCTCACGCAGGAAGCGGCGCCAGGCGCCATCCACGCCGTAGGGTCCGTAGCACTGGAAAATGATCAGGTCGGGCAGCAGGGGATAGATGTCCGCCTCGGCGGTCTGGATCAGGTAGTCGGCGTTGAATGCCGAAATCGCCTGCATCTTCACCTTGAGGTCGGCCGCGGGAAAGGCAGCCGGCAGCTCCCGGAGCAGTTCCCAAGCCCACCATTGCTGGGAGGTGGACTGCCCGTAGATGATGACGCGCGCGCTGTGTCGCCGCTCCCGCGTGCTGGCGCGAAACAGTGCGGCGGAGCGCTGCACCGTCAACAACTGGACCGGGTCCGCCGGCTGGGCTGGAATCACCATCTCCCCGGCCTGCCCGGGGAACGTCCAAAGGAAGGCTGCGAGAATCCAAGCAAGCCCGATTGCATGCCATCCGAAACCCATGGGGACCGGGCGAGCATCCCGAAACCCCCTCCGCAGGCAAGCCTCCGCTGGCGGCGGGGCACCCTGGGCGCCCCCGCATGCTTCCTGCGCAGGAGACGACAGACGACGTCACCTCGCGCTCGACCTGCAACCGTGGGAATCCCGGCGCCCCGGGCGGCAGCCAATCGCAGCGGAGGGTTTTCAGTTTCAGTTTCAGCAAAGGAGAGGAAGTCAGAGCCTGACCTCGTCTCCTACCCGCATGGACCTACTCCGCGTCGCGGCCGCGGATTTCGCGGAACTGGCGGCTGCGGACGATGGCGTTCACGGCATCGCTGAAACGGTCCTGTCCCGACTTCGATGCGGACGCCATGGAGGCCAGCAGGGGCTTGTCGGAGAGCAGCACGCCGCGGCCCAGCGCGTAGCCCAGCAGCTTGCGGTGAAACTGGCGGAGCACGACGTCGCGCTTGCGGGTCATCAGGTACTGGCGGAGGCCCACCGCGCCGTCCACCTCGGTCCCGTCCGGAAGGCGTGCCCGGGTGTCCACCGGACGCCCGCCCAGATCCTGGGCTCGGAGGCGTCCCACGGCGTCGAAGCCCTCCAGGGCGAATCCAAAGCCGTCAATCCGCACATGGCATCCCGCGCACCGCGGGTCGCTGCTGTGCTTCTCGGTCAACTGGCGCATGGTCAGCGGCTCCGCGGATTCGTCCTCGGGCAGGCGCGGCACGTCCTTCGGCGGTCGCGGCAACCGCTCCCCGAGCAGCACCTCGGAGACCCAGTTGCCGCGGAGGATGGGACTGGTGCGGGAGGCGCCAGACTGCTTGGACAGCGTGGCGCCGAGGCCCAGCACGCCGCCGCGACCCTGGGCGCGCAGTCCGCCGACCCGCTGCCAGGCATCCCCGGTGACGCCGGGAATGCCGTAGTGCGCCGCCAGCGGGCCGTTCAGGAAACTGTGGTCGGCGTCGAACCATTCCGACACCGGGACATCGGATTGGATGGCGTCGGTGAAAAACCGGATGGCCTCCTCATACATCGGCCCGCGCACTGCCGCGAAGGTGGGGAAGTGCCGCTCGCTCTTCTCGTCCAACTCGTCGAAGCCATGAATGTGCAGCCAGGCGCAGGCGAACTCGGTGGCCAGGCGGCGCACCCGGGGATCGCGGAGCATCCGGCGCGCTTGCGCTGCGAGCACGTCGGGATCCCGGAGGCGACCGGACGCCGCCGCCGTACGCAGCTCCTCATCCGGCACCGAGGACCAGAGAAAGTAGCTCAGCCGCGCAGCCAGCTCCCAGTCAGTGACCGGACCCGGATCCGTTCCGGCCGGGGCGGCCTCCATGCGGTAGAGGAAGGCGGGCGAGGTCCACATCCGCGCCAGCAGCAGCCGCAGGGCTTCGTCATGAGGAATGTCCTGCCCGCGCAGGGACGCATAAAGCGACCTCAGCTCCGAGGTGTCGCCGTCACGCAGCGGACGCCGGTAGGCGCGTTCGGCAAACGAGACCACGGCATCGAGCTGTGCCGGCTCCGCGGCCAGCACCTGTTTCCGGTAGGCGGCTGCCCGGTCGAGGATGGGCTGGCGCATCGGCTCGAACACCTTGGGATCGGCGTCCTGGGTGGCGTACTGCCAGAGCTGCTCAAAGGCATCCACCAGCGTCAGGGCATCCTGGCTCACAAATCGGAGTTCAGCCCAGAGCCGGTCCAACTCCCGGCGCTCGGTCTCGTCCAGGAGGAGGCGGGACAGCGGGTCATCCTCCCGGTGGAAGAGCGTCAGGGTCACCACCTCATCCACCGGCACGATTTTGGTGTAGCACACCGCCGCCGGAAACCACTGCCGGAAGGTCGCGAGGCCCGCCTCAATCCGTGACCGCGCGGGACTGCCGTCGGCGACGAGGATGGGCGACGAGGATCGGGCGGCGGCGCGGGCATCGGTCCAGACCGCGGGCGTTGGCGTCGCGACCGGTGCCCCGGGCTTCAACGCCGGGGAATCCGCCGGACGGTTGAACAGCACGTCCACCTGGGTGCTGCCGTTGGTTCCCGACACCGGATCCGGAATCGCGGAGGCCACCCACTCACCGCCCGCCACCAGATCGGCGGGCAGCCGCACCTCCAGCACCGCCGGGGCGCGGACGCAGAGATGGGACGAGGGCAGCGGGCCGCTGTCGGGATGACGTCCGAAGAGCGCCGGATCCAGGCCCCAGGAACCACCGTTCGCAGCGCTGGGCGCCGCGCCCGGAGTCCAGATCCCGCGCAGCAGCGGGCCTCCCAGCGATCCCAACTGCTGCCGAAGCAGCGCATCGGAGGGCGGTCTGCCGTCTGCGGACCGGGCTCCGCCGGCCAGAAGCTCCTGAAGCGAACGGGCAAGTCCTTCACGCTCGGATCCCGGGCCGGCGGCCAGCCAGCGCGCCAGCAGGGAACCCGCGGGAATGACGGGTCCGGAGTCCGCGCCGGAGACCGGCTCGGTGTAGAAGGACCAGACTCCCGGGTTGCCAAACGAATCCGCATGGGGATTGGCGGCAAGGATGTCGGGCGACACGTCGCGGTTCAGGTGCCACTCGACCGGAGACGGTCCGCCGGTGCGGAGGGACAGTTCCACGTCGGTCAGGTCGCAGGAGTGATTCCCGTCCCGCGGCCCAATCAACACCGACACCAGATCTCCGCCACGAAGGGTCACCGTGAGCGGACCCGTCTCCACCGGAGCACCGCCCTGCACCACGCCGGCAGCCAGACGCTGCCGGGTCGCGCCGCGGCGCAACTCCACGGTCCAGGTGACCCCGTTGCCGCACTCCGGATGCGCATGGGCCACGCGCGCGGCGATCTGCATCGGGCCGTTGGTGGGTGAGCGCCAGCCCACCGCCACCGATCGGGTGGGCGACGGATGCACCACGACCCCGTGCGGCTTGAGGTTGCCGGGAATGCGCACCGCCTGGTCCGAGGCATTGGCCGCCAGGTTCGGGGTCTCCGCCGATCCCCAGCCCTTCACGAATTCATGTCCTCCGATGGACTGCAGCGACTGACTCATGAGGTCGAGCGGTGCCTCCGGTCCGGAACCGATGCCCAGGTAGCTCAGCCAGGCTGCGAGGTCGCCAGGATCCACGGAATGGCGTCGGGCCAGGGTGGCGACGTCCGGAGCGTCCGGAGCGTCCGGAGCGTCCGGAGCCTCTAACGCCTCCCCGGCCGCGTCGAGACAGGCGGCGGTGGTCAACAAGAGCCGTTCCCGCCGGGCCTGCAGCGAGGCGACCGCCGCCGGCACGTCGCGCAGGGCGAGTGGTGGACGCCCCGGGAATTCGATGCGCGGCTCCATCCATTGCACCCAGTCCCCGGCATTGCCATCCCCGGCATCCGAAGTGACCAGATACAGGACCAGGTCGGCCCCGTTGGTCGGGGCGGCCAGCTTCAGGCGAAAGTCCCGGCGAGGCGCGAGCGGCGTTACAGGCTCCATCCAGGAGGGTGGCCCGCCCACCTTCCCGATGTGGCCCACGGTGTTGAACCGCCAGACCACCCGCTGCCAGGCCTCGATATCGGACACCAGGGCCGCCACTGCAGCCGCATCCTCGGGCGTCGCGGCCCGCCATTGGGTCCGCAGGGAATCCACCAGCCACACCGGGGACGGGTCTTCCAGGAGCCCGAGCAATCCCCCGAGATGGCGGGCACTGAGCCCGTGCTGGGCGGCGATGCCGGACACGGCATCCGGGCGCCCCCGCGCCTCCAGCGAGGCGGCGAGGTAACGGTCCAGCGGCAGCACACCACCGTCACGGGTGTCGAACCGGATGCCCTGCAGGTTGACCGCCGTCCCGCCACCCGACCGGGTGTGGCGCGCATACAGCGCGCGGATGGAGGCGAGGAGCTCCTCGGTCCAGTCGCGTCGGGTCACGCCCTGGAAGAACCGGATGCCCTCCGGCACCGGAACCGCATGGCGCGCCACCTCGCGTCCGGCATCCAGATACTTGGTCAGCAGCGCCGGGGACATGACCAGGGCGCTGCCGACGTTCATGAATCCCTCGCCGGCGGCGGAGTCCCCGGGAAACTCCCGCGCCGGGTCGAGCGTCTCCAGGCCGGTGAGGTCGCGCAGCGTATGGGTGTATTCGGCGTTCGACAGGCGGCGCAGCACCACCGGTCCCGGATCGCCCGCCCGCTCCTGCGCGATTTCATCCAGCAGCCCGTGGACCCATTGCAGCAGCCGGGTGCGGTCCGGCACCGGCATCGCCGGTTCATCCTTGGGAGGCATCTCGCCCGATCCGACCTGTTCGAGCACACCTTCCCAGATTCCGGGGTGCCGCCGGATCTCCGCGACCGAGGCGATCCGTTCCAGATCCAGGTCTCCCTTGTGCTTCTCCGTCGAATGACAGCCGAGGCAGTGCTGCTGGAGCAGAGGTCGGATGCCCAGGGGAAACTCCGCGGCGGCATCGGCGGTGACGTGCATGCCTGCCATCAACACACCGAGCAGGAGAAGCAGAGGCGCCCCGAACCGCCCTCCCCCGGTGGAGCGAGACTCTCGTCGAGCCGTACACGTCACCGCGAGCCGGGTGGGTGGCCCCGACATCTCCTGGGCAGGGTCGTGTTTCATCTGCGACCCCATTCAATTCCGCTGCGACTGTGGTCGAATGACGGGGAACGCGGGAAGCGCCCGTCGTCCGTGCCTTCCCACGTTCCCGGCAGCCACTCCACACGCGCTGCGGAGGAAGTCACGGACGTGCAGAAGCCCGTCCCCACCGGGCGCGCATCAGGAGATTCGCCCCGCCGGGGCGGGAGCTTCGTTTCATCCTTCATACTTCATCCCTCATCCTTCGCTTCATGAGAGAATGCCGCGAATGACCTCGGCCTCGACGACGCCGGTAAGCTTGTTGTTCAGGCCGCCGTAGAAATAGGTCAACCGCTGGTGATCGAGTCCCATGAGGTGGAGAATGGTCGCGTGCAGGTCCCGGAGGTGGTGCCGGTGAACCACCGCGGCCTCGCCCAGTTCATCCGTCTCGCCATAGCGGGTGCCGCCCCGCACGCCGGCGCCGGCCAGCCAGTAGGTGAACCCCTTCGGATTGTGGTCGCGTCCGCCCGGCTTGCCTCCGGTGTTGAAGGTTTCGGACACCGGCATGCGGCCAAACTCGCCGCCCCACACCACCAGGGTGTCCTCCAGCAACCCCCGCTGCTCCAGGTCGGTCAGCAGGGCGGCGATGGGCTGGTCAATCTCCGGGCAATGCAGCCTGAGGTTCTCCTCGATCCCGTGATGGCCGTCCCAGGTGTTCTGGCCGCCGGCCGCGCCGCCGCCCGAATACAACTGCACGAAGCGCACGCCCCGCTCGACCAGTCGGCGCGCGATGAGACATTGGCGTCCGAATGGCGCCGGGCCCTGCGCCAGGGAATGCCAGCCGGGCTTGGGCTCATTCAGCCCGTACATCTCCAGCGTCCGCGGATCCTCCCTGGAAAGATCCAACGCCTCCGGCGCCGTGGCCTGGAGCTGGAAGGCCAGCTCATAGCTGGCGATGCGGGCCGCCAGCTCCGAATGGCCCGGATGCGCCGCCAGGTGCGCGGCATTGAGCGCGTGCAGCGACTCGATCTCCCGCCGCTGCACCTCCCGTGAGCTGCCCGGGGGCGGCTGCAGGTTCAGGATGGGCTGGCCCGCGGTGCGGAGCAGCGTGCCCTGATGAACCGCCGGCATGTAGCCGCTCGACCAGTTGGGCGCGCCGGTGGTCGGACCACCGCGCGGATCGAGCATCACCACATAGGACGGCAGGTTCTCGTTCCGGGTGCCCAGCCCGTAGCTCAGCCAGGCACCGAGCGACGGATGCCCCTGCAGGATGCGTCCGCTGTTCATCTGCAGCACCGCGCTTCCGTGGGCGAAGGAGTCGCTGTAGAGCGAGTGGACCATCGCCAGCTTGTCCATGTGCCGCGCCAGATGCGGCAGGGCGTCGGAACACCAGAGCCCGGACTCCCCGTGCTGCCGGAAGGTCCGGCGGCTGGCCTGGAGCACCGCCTGGGTCCTGGTGCCGCGACGGAACTCATTGTCCACCGTCTGGCCGTCCCGCTTCTGCAGCTCCGGCTTGTAGTCGAACAGGTCCACCTGGGACGGACCCCCGAACATGAACAGGAAGATGCAGGCCCGGGCCCTCGTGACCCGATGTGGCAGGAGCGGCCCGGACGCCGCCGTCGCTGCGGCCAGGGCGCGCGGGGTGAAGAAGCCGTCGCGTTCCAGCAGGGAGGCCAGCGCCACGCCGCCAAAACCGGCGCCCAGGTCCCACAGGAATCGGCGGCGCGGCAGGGGCTGATGGTCTTCGGGGGACATGGGGCAGTTTTCAGTCGTCAGTTTTCAGTCTTCAGAAAGGCACACGAAATCAGGACCTCGCGACCTCGTCTTCTGCGGTGTTCACTTCATCCCTCATCCTTCATCCTTCCTCCTTCTCCCCCCGGCTACTCCACATAGAGGAATTCGTTCAGGTTGAGCATCACGCGGCATAGGCTCTCGAAGGCGGCCGCTTCGGGATCTCCCTTCCCATGTCCGGCAAGTCGGTCTCGGATCTCCCGCAGATGGGTCTCCGCGGTGAGACGTTCAGACGCCATGGGGGATCGCTGGAGAGTCACGGTGTACAGGTGCGCAATGCGATCTCCCGAGTCGCCGGATTCCCGCGCCACCCG
>JAFLEG010000107.1 GCA_017302195.1 Verrucomicrobiota bacterium | reverse complement strand
GACGCCGCCGGCTTCATTGACCCCATCTTCTCCAGCGGCGTCTTCCTGGCCATGAACTCGGCCCGGCTCGCGGCGGATGCCATCCTCGCTGCAACGCGCGGGGGCGGGGACGGCCGCCGGGAGTTCGCCGCCTACGAGCGCCGGGTCCGGGCGGCGCTGGGAATCTACAGCGAGATGGTGGCGAACTTTTACACCACGCCCTTCATGGAGCTCTTCCTGGAACCCCGGCCGCTGTGGAGCATCCCGGCTTCGGTCAACGCGGTGCTGGCCGGCGAGCTGGAGGGCGGCTGGAACCTGCGCTGGCGGCTGAGGATCTTTTACTGGCTGGTGCGACTGCAGGCGCGGTTCCCGCTGGTGCCCCGGATCTCCTTTGCGCCCGTCCCATGAAGCTCCGCCGGCCCTGGAGTGCATGGCTGGTCCCGGGAGTGTTGTGCCTGACCGTTGCCGGATGCGTCTCGCCGCCTCGGCCGGTGGACACCTCGGCCCCCGGGTGGCAGGTGACGGAGGCCCCGGCAGTGTGGCGTCCGGGACGTGACGCTCCGGAACTGGCGGGCGATCTCTGGATCGCCACCCATGCGGACGGATCGCGCGTGGTACAGTTCCTCAAGCAGGGGCTCCCCGTGGTGGTGGTCCAGGTGTCCGGAGGTACCTGGAGTCTCAGTTCCCCGATGCGATCCGGACGTCCCGCGGGACGCATGCCGGCGCCGCCGCGTTCCGTCTGGCTGGTGCTCGACGGCTCGCCACCCGGAGCGCCGCCGACCCCGTGGGAACGAATGGTGGGCGATCCCGCGGGCGGGTGGACCCTGCGCAATCCCCAGACCGGTGAGACCCTGGAATGCGCCGCGCCAGAGATGCCCTGAATCTGGGGATACCCGCCATTCCTTACCGCAGGGTCACGGCTCAAACTGGTGCTCACCGTGACGATTCAGCAGGAAAGGGGAGCGCACGCGCCCCCGCGTGCTGCGGACGGGAAGCTGGAACTGCAGATCGGACGCATCGCTTCGCGACAAGCCCTCGCCGTCCGCGTTGTGCGTGAGGAGTGGCCACCATTCAGTGAACCGTGACGCGCACCGGCCGAGCCGAAGGCTTGTCGCGAAGCGATGCGTTCAGCCTGTTGTTCCGTCTTCGCTCAGCCAGCACAAGGCCCTGCGCGCGCTCCCCAGAAAATCGTTTGCAGGGATTACTCCTCAGGGAATGCGGGAGCGGAAGTACTGCTGCCCGGACAGGTTCCCCGCGGGCAGGGTCAGGCTTTGCTGCGGATTTCCAGGCACATCCTCAAATGCGGCATCCGGCGCAGACGCTGACTGAAGTGTCCCGGTGAACTGGAGCTGCACGTCGCCGCCGCGCGTTTGGGCGATGTGGACTTCGGGCGTTGGCTCAGGCACCGGCGTCGCCGAGACCACGATCTCTCCAATGGTGGCATAGCCAAAGTTGAATCCCGGGAAGCTGTGCACGGAGTGGATGTCGAGACGCAGGTATCGGCCGTCCAGCGGCGTGGCGAAGGGCAGCACGTCCACCGCATAGCTGAACACGAAGGACAGCCGGCTGATCAACGTGAAGTCCCCCCCGGTCTGGGCGGGGCCGTCCAGATCATCGAGCACCTGGAGCGTGATCTCGTGCAGGGACTGGTTCCAGAGGGCGACCTTGTGGATCCGATACCGGGCGCCCAGGTCGAAGTCCAGAGTGCCCTCCAGAGGGAGATCAAAATCCACCGCGCTCTGCCAGTTGTTGACTCCCTGGTCGCCGTTGGTGGCAAACACCTGTCCCGGATTGGCAAAATAGGTGTCGAACGGGGTGGTCCCGCTGGTGAAGGGCGTGGTGATTCCCGACTGGTTGATCATCCGGTCCAGGGGAATGTCGGGCGAGAAGGACTCCAGGTCCGTCCGGGGCACCGCCACCGGGCTCAGCACCACCTGGGCGGTGGCGGTCCACAGGAATGGCGCGGATGCGCCCAGGGCCAGGGATCTGAGGACGGCGCGCTGGGAGGGCTTCATGGTTGGGGGGGATGGACTCGCTCCAGCCGAGGCGTGGTGGTTCACGCACCGGAAGGGGATGGAATTGATGAAGGCGGGTGTGACTGAGGAACCTCAGGACCGTTCTCGGCAGGTCCGCGCTTCGTCAAGGGGCATTTGGAGGACTGGCGTGCCGGTAGAGGCGCGGCAGGCGGGAGCGCCATCCGGCCAGCAGGTCGTAGCTGACGCTGCGTTTCAATGCCGCCAGATCGTGGGCCGAGATCTCCTCGGCGCCCTGGCGTCCCATCAGCACCGCCTCGTCCCCCACCGCCGCCCCGGGAAGGTCGGTGAGATCCACGGTCAGGGCATCCATGGCCACCCCCCCGACCAGGGGAACCCGCACCCCGCGGATCAGGGCATGTCCCTCGTTCCGCACCCGCGGAAATCCGTCGCCATAGCCGAGGGGCAGCACGCCGATGCGGCCCGGGCGGTCCGCGCGCCAGCGCATGCCATATCCCACGGTGTCCCCAGGCTCCACCTCCTGGATGGCCACCAGGCGGGCCTTGACGGTCATGACCGGTCTCAGGTCTTCCAGCCGGCGGCAGACCCGCGAGGGGTACACCCCATGCGCGAGCAGGCCCACGCGCACCAGGTCCAGATGGGCCTCGGGAAGATCCAACGCGCCGCCGGAATTGGAGTGGTGCTTCCAGCGGGGCTCAATGCCGGCGGCTCGCAGGGCCTCCAGGGATTGATGGAACCGTTCCAACTGAACGCGGGCAAACGTCTTGTCCTCCTCGTCGCTCTGGGCGAAGTGGCCCAGGACGCCCTCGAAGCGGAGTCCGGTCAGAGCGGCGAGCTCGGCCGCCCATGACCGCGCGGCCCGCCAGGGGAGTCCGAAGCGGTTCATGCCGGTGTTGACCTTGATGTGCACGGGCGCCGGACGGCCCTGCTGTCGTGCCAGCGCGTCGAGGGCCGTGGCGATCTCCAGGCGGCCGACGCAGGGCTCCAGATCCAGCCGCAGGACCCAGGGAAGTTCCTCCGGCAGCCGCTCCCCCATCAGCAGGATCGGGGCGGTGATGCCGGCAGATCGCAGGCGCTCGGCCTCGGACAGCGTGAAGACGGCAAGGCGGTCCGCTCCATTCGCCAGCGCCACCCGGGCGGCTGCGAGAGCGCCCAGCCCGTAGGCCTCATCCTTCACCACGTACAGCAGCGCGGTCCCCGCAGGGAGCGATCTACGGATGGCGCGGAAATTGTGACCAAGCGCCCCGAGGTCCACTTCGATCCAGGCGGAACGCGGGAGATGGCCAGGGGACGCCGCCGCGCCCCCGGAAAGCTCCCCCGGAGATGAAAACGGGGCGCTCATTCGGATCCGGGCGGCCACAGGGTTTCGCCGACATCCGTTCGGTAGTAGCTGCCCAGCG
The DNA here is from genome assembly GCA_017302195.1 of Verrucomicrobiota bacterium. Taxonomy (GTDB): domain Bacteria; phylum Verrucomicrobiota; class Verrucomicrobiia; order Limisphaerales; family UBA9464; genus UBA9464. The sequence continues at coordinate 6,353 of JAFLEG010000107.1, read as the reverse complement.
AGCGCAGCCTCCGGATGTTGGCATACGCCCGGGTGATGGCCTCGGGCAGCGTCGCGCCCGTGGCGGAGACATCACAGATCCGGTGACCGGTGGCCTCCAGGCGTCCGTCACCCGCGTCCGCCACCTCCTGCCACCACAGGTCGCAATCCGGTGGAGCCGTCAGGGTCACCGGCACCCGCGGGCCGCCGGTCTGGATGAAGGGATATCCATAGCCGGCCAGGGTCAGCGAGCACCCGTACGCGCGGCCTGCGCGCCACCGCGGCGCCAGCGGCTCGTTGCGGGCGCATCGGCGGAAGGTCTCCAGCGGATTCTCCAGCATGCGGGCGATCAGGGGTCCGCTGGTGACGCCCAGCCGGACGTTGTATTCCAGCACATGCCATCGGTGGTCGTGGCGGATGGCGGTGACCTGGACCGGACCGTGGAACCCGGTCTCCCGGAACCAGGGGAGGAGCGGTTCCAGCAGTTCGGACGCCAGACCATGCCGGTCGTCCGGATCCACCTCCACCAGTCCGCCCAGCGGCGCACCGGCCACGATTCCGAGATTGCCGTCAAAGGCCCGCTTGTACTCCTGGTTGGTCACCAGGGGATAAATCTCCCCGGCGCTCACCAGCGCGATGTGTCCGGCCTCGCGGCGGCCGAGGTACTCCTGCAGGAAGATGCCCTCGGAATCATCGAGCCGCGGCAGCCACGCGAGGGTGTCCTCCGGGGATTCGCAGACGATGGTGTGGATCGGGCTGGTCGGGGCGCAGAGGGGATTCTTGATCACGAACGCCTGTCCCGAGCGTCGCACCAGCACCTCGGCCTCGGCACGCGTGCGGACAGCGTGGGCCGTCGGGAAGGGGATTCCGAAGCGGGCGCAGAGTCCGCGTGCGAAATCCCGCTCGCGCTCCAGCCTCAGCCCCTCGCCCGTCGGGCACAGCAGCGGCAGATCCAGCGTGAGGAACTCCGCGGTCCACGGTTGCAGCGCCCATTCCAGCGACATCGGCACCAGCAGTCCGGGCCGCCCGCTCGCCCAGTCGGGGCAGGGGTTGGGACACTCGGCCGCGGTCAGGCACGACGCCTCGCTCCGGGGTCCGTAGTGGGCGTAGTTCCGCGTCAGGTAACCGGACACCGCCGCCCCGTCCTCACGCAGGATCCGCATCAGGGCCTGCATGAACGCCCCGACCCCCAGCACCACCACCTGATTGGACGACGTCTCTGTCATGTTTGCTGCGCGGGCGGACGCTAGAAATGTTTGTGCGGCGAACAAAGGGGATTCCGCGTTCAAGACCTTCAACCTTGATTCTGTTGATGTGCCAGCTATTGCACTGGGATGCGCACCAGTCACTTGCCGCCACCTCGAATTCTTCCGCTCGTCGCCCTCATGATCGCCACCGTCCCGGCGGCGGCGGCGCCGGGATCGGGCCGCACCGTGGTCGTGGACACCGCCGACAACGCCAGCACGGCGGGCGACGGCAAGACCTCGTTTCTGGAGGCCCTGGTCGGACTCCAGGATCTCGACCGGATCCAGTTCAACATTCCCGGCGAGGGTCCGCATGTCCTCGCGACGCCCATGGGCGGATACCCGGTCATCACCAAATCCGGGGTGCTCATTGACGGTTACTCCCAGCCGGGTGCCACGCCGAACAGCAATCCGATCCTCGCCGGCAACAACGCGCGGTTGAAGATCGTGCTCGACTCGACCAGCGATGCCTCGGCGGCCAATCCCGAGAACCCGGACCTGCCCCTCCGGACCTCGACCCGCCTGCCGTACGACGGCTACGGAGATTCCGAGAATGCGATCCTGCCCCTCCTCGGCGCGACCGATGTCGTCATCCGCGGACTCAGCTTCCAGGCCCGCTTCACCGCGGGGAACAGCGAGGATCCGTCCATCTACTCCGTCGCGCTGATCCAGGGCGCCCGGAACTGCAGGGTCCAGGGCAACTGGTTCGGACTCGCCCCGGACGGCGTCACCGTCAAGGGATCCACCGATGCGGTGGCGGCGTTCCGGTTCCGTGTCGAGGGGGTGCCGCTGTACTCGGACAACCTGGTCGTGGGAACGGACAGCGACGGCGTGAATGACCTCTCCGAGTTCAACATCTTCGCCGGCCACCACATCACCCTCGGACTGGAGCTGCCGGGACTTCGGGTCGCGGGCAACTACTTTAACGTGCTCCCGGACGGCAAGACGTTCCTCAACGTCAACGAGATTCACGAACAGTTGCTGGCGGTCGGCCGCTCCCCCGGGGATGCCAGTGTGGAGAACATCGAGAATGGCCGTGACACGACGGGCACGGTGATCGGCGTGTCGGGGGATGGCGTCAATGATGCGAACGAGAGGAACATCTTCAACCTGGCGGTGTACAACACCCTGACCGAGTTCTACAGCAGCGCCCGAAACATCCGCATTTCCGGGAACTACTATGGCGTGGGCGTGGATGGCGTCACCCAGGCGCCGCCGGTCAGCCTGGACTATCCGCAGCCCAACTTCCTCGCCCTGCCGGATGACGCGACCGTTCTGATCGGATCGAACTTTGACGAGGTCAGCGACACGTTGGAGGGGAACACCCTTGTGGGCGTGCCCGGCACTGAACTGGTGTCCGCCGGACCGTCGGTGCCCATCATTGCCCGGGCAAACCGCATGAGCGGCAACCAATTCACCGGGTTCCCCTTTGAGGACGGCAGTGAACAGCGCTTTTACGAGACCTACTATGAGCCGGTGGTCACCACGCCGGCCACGCCGGCGCCGGAGCTGATTTCGTACGAGAACAACATCCTCCGCGGCAAGGTCGCCCTGCCGATCCTGGAGAATTATCCCTTTGTGGATGTGGACGTCTATCTGGCTGACCCGCTCGCCCCGTCCGGAGTGCTCCTGCCCGGCGCGTATCTCGGCACGCTGAGCGACGGGAATTCCGATGACGATGCCCAGGCGGAGTCCGGCGAGTTCGCGTTCGACCTGAGCGGGTTCAACGTGCCTCCGGGCCGGCAGTTGGTGGTGGTGACCTCCTATCAGACGCTGGAGGACTCCACGAACCCGGGCGAGGCGATCGTCAGTCCGGTGTCCAACGCGGTGTCCACCGGCGACAGCGTCCCGATCGGGGCGATCTCGGTGGCCGTGGACGGGAACAACCTTCGCCTGACCTGGTCCGGAGGCTCACCGCCCTATCAGGTGCAGAGCCGGAGCGCCCTCAACGGGGGCACCTGGCAAAACGAGGGGGCACCGGTGGGCGAAACCGTCGCTGTGGTGCCCCTGCCGGCATCGGGTTTGGGTTTCTACCAGATCGTTGGCCAGTAGGCCGGACTGTTTGAACTCCACCCCGTCCAGCAACAGTGCCGGTGCCGTGGACCTGTCAGGTCTCGGATGGCATGACGGATGGGCCGCGGCGTGGAAGGCACTGGACACTGCCGCCCTCGTCCCTGGCCGGATCGTGGGCGAGGACCGTCACGTGTATTCGGTGGTGACGGCGGCCGAGGAGGTGTCCGCCACGCTGGCAGGTCGGTTGCTCCACGAGACGGAGGAGTCCTCGGCGCTTCCCCGCGTCGGGGACTGGGTGGCGCTGACACCTCAGCCGGGGGAGTCCAAGGGAGTCATCCGCCACTGCCTCCCGCGCCGCACCCGACTCGCACGGCGGCTGCCCGGACGCGAGACCCGGGAGCAGGTGCTGGCCGCCAATGTGGACCTGGTGTTCATCGTCCAGTCCCTGGACGCGAACTTCCGTCCCCGCCGGCTCGAGCGGTTCCTGATGATGGCCCACGACGGCGGGGTGGCGCCGGTGGTCGTGCTGAACAAGGCCGATCTGTGTTCCGCGGTGGAGGCCCGGGTAGCCGAGGCCCGCGCCGTGTGCGGCGAGGCGCCGATCCTGGTGACCAGCATTCCCCGGCGCCGCGGCCTCCAGGCCATGGCCCGGACGATCCGCCCGGCCCAGACGGTGGCCTTCATCGGATCGTCCGGCGTGGGCAAATCGAGCCTGATCAACAGCCTCTACGGGGAGGAGATTCAGGCAACGATCGAGGTGCGCGCCGCGGATGCCAAGGGGCGCCACACCACCAGTTGGCGCGAATTGATTCCATTGCCCGGCGGCGGATTGGTGATGGACACCCCCGGACTGCGGGAACTGCAGGCGTGGCTGGATGAGGAGGGCCTGGCCGGGACGTTTCCGGAGATCCGGATGCTGGCGGGGTCCTGCCGCTTTCGCGATTGCCGCCACGCCGCCGAACCAGGCTGCGCCGTCCGGGCCGCGGCGACCTCCGGAGTGCTGCCTCGCGACCGGTACGAGGCGTTTCTCAAGCTCCAGGGCGAACACCAGACCCTGGCCGGCAGCCGGGCCGAACGTCAGCGCATCCCCCGGCCGTCCCCGGGACGCGGCCGGGCAATACGCCGGCAGAATTTTGAGGACGAGGACCTGTAGTTGGCCGCGCAGGGCGCTTCGTCTCTCCGCCGGCTATGTCCGGACCGGTTCCGAGGGTCCCTGAACGAGGCCTCGGAGCCAGGCCCACGCCGCACGCAGCCCCACCGGCCGCACCTCGTCCAGCGCGTAGATTTGTGCCAGAGCCTCCTCATGCCCGTTGCAACGGGGTGGGAGGTTGAAGACATCGGTAGCCCGTTCCCCGTCCTGACGCAGGATCTCGGAATGGATGAAGCCGCGTCCCACCAGATAACGTCCCTCCGGCACCCGCTCGGTGCGTGCGGGAAAGACGAGCCAGGGGCGCCACACAAACTCGAGCCGTCCCGAATCCGACCGCAGCATCCGGCCGTAGGTGCGCGTGGGCGCCGCACCCAGGGGACGGGAGGTAAACATCCAGTTCCCCTGGCCGGACGGCGCGAAACGCCGGCGGCGGAAGGTGACCAGATCCCAGGCGAAGAGGGTTCCAAACACCACCGTCCGGAACGCCCAGGGCGCCAGCAGCACGCAGACCAGCACCACGATCAGCGACCAGGCGGCGCCCAGGCGCTCCCCAAGGAATCCCGTGGCGGTGACCGATCCCAGCACGGCCGCCCGGAACGACTTCAGTGCGGCGTCCACGGTGGCGAACGGGCTGATGAGAATCAGCACGTTGACCGTGTGGGAGACCAGCCAGACCACCCCGAAAATGAACAGTGCCACCGGCACCGCGATCAGTCCGCCAAGCCAGGCCAGATTCGCCGCCGCGAAGTGCCCTCCCGCCAGATCCAGGGCCGCCGAGGTGTGCGGCTTCATCTGCTCAAACAGTTCGAGCGCGATGGGCACAATGACCCCGGTGGCCAGGATCGCGCTGGCCTTGTTCTCGAAGAGTTCGAGCACATCAAGCGGCTTCTTCAGCGCGGAGGGCACCACCGGCCCCACGGCATCCTTGGCCATGCACAGCCCGACGATGAGCAGCGCCGTGCCGAAGAACCAGGGCTGGGCATACCACGGGAGGCCGCCGCGCTCCGCGGGCGTGGCCTTGTAGAACTTCCAGGCGCCCAGCGCGCCCATGCCCATCAGCGGCGAGATCGCCACCCCGGTGACCTGCGACAGGGATTCGGCCGCCTTCATGCCCAGGGCCGACTGTTTCTTGAACTCATCGGCGGTATCATTCCGGACGGCCGACGCCGCCCGGACACCGGGCGCGGCGAGAAGAACGCAGGCCAGCAGGAGCAGTCCCAAACGTTTCATATCGGGGTCCAACGTGGCGCGTCCGTCGTGGAGACGAAAGGGGGAAGTTTCCAACGCCGCGTCCAACGGGATGGGGCTCGGGTCTGTCTCCAACCGTGGGGCGCAACGATGCGGCAGGAACCGGCGGGTTTCACCACCGAGGAGCTGAGAACACGGAGGAAAGACCGTGGGAATTGTGAGACGCAGAATCACGGTTCGGTGAGGGGTGCTGCCCCCATGAATTCGGCGTTGCTCACCGTGTCTCCGCGCCTCTGCGGTCCCAGTGCTCTGGTTTTTATGGAATGGCTACGGCTTAGAAGCGGAGGCTCAGGCGCCACTCGCCATTCACCCGCTGGAAGGTCAGGGATTCCGTGGCGGCCGTGCGTGGATCAAACTCCACTTCGACCCGTGCGGACCCGTCTGCCTGTTCCTCCAGGCTGCGGATGCGGAATCCCGGCATGAGACGAAGCCCGGTGAAGGTTTTCTCGGTACCCTGGGATTCCAGGGCGGCGCGAATGCCGTTGCCGCTCACGTCATCCAGAACCTGGAACAGCACATTGGTGTCGCCCTGGCGTGCCGCTGCGAGAAACGATTCCAGGGTATCCCGGGGCGTGGCCGTCCCTGCAAACCGGGCATTTCGCGATGCCAGGTAGGCGGCGCCCGCTGGAGACGAGGTGGCACCGTTCGTTACCCCGGCGAGTTGGGCATGCAGTTGGCGGTTCCTCGCCTCGAGGGAGTCGAGCGCCGCCCGCCGCCGCC
>JAFLEG010000106.1 GCA_017302195.1 Verrucomicrobiota bacterium | reverse complement strand
GGGGGCGGGCGGGGTGTTTCGCGTGAGGCCCGACGGATCCGGCTTCGAGATCCTGCACCAGTGCGGCTCGGTGGTGGACGATGCCCGGGAACCGGCCGTGGGACTGACGCGCCTTCCCGATGGGTCCCTGCTGGGCGTCTCAATGGCGGGTGGGACGGCAAACCTGGGGGCCATCTTCCGCATGGAACCCGGCGGCGGTGGCTACCAGGTGCTTCACCATTTCACCGGCGGGACGCTGGACGGCGCCCGGGGACGGTCGCGTCTGACACCCGGGTCCCGCGGCCTCTGCTTCGGTGCGACGCTCAATGGCGGTGCCGGCAACCTCGGCACGGCTTTCGCCCTGATCCCGGTAGCCGAGGGGACGGCGGGCCGGTGATGAACACGGGCCACGCTATCGGGCCGGGAGGCTCACAGGGAATTGGCCTCAAAAGCAGGCCTGAACAGGTCTTAACCTGCTCATTGCAAATCGGTTGAATAATTTTTTGCCTGCGGTGAAATGCGCAGTCGGCGAAAAACAAGGCTTGCTCCTGTCGAAATCCGGCGGCTACACGTCCGCACACTCACGACGATGGGTAAGTCCCTGATCATTGCCGAGAAGCCGTCCGTGGCGTCCGATATCGCCAAGGCGTTGGGCGGCCTCGCGAAGGACAAGTCAGGGGAGTTCTTCGAAGGAGATGAGCACGTGGTCTCCTCCGCAGTGGGTCACCTTCTGGAGCTGGCCGTGCCCGACGAGTTTGAGATCAAGAAGGGGAAATGGTCGTTTGCCTCCCTGCCGCACATCCCGCCGCGATTTGCGCTCAAGCCCATCGAGAAGAGCGAGAACCGGCTCAAGGTGCTGGCCCGGTTGATCAAGCGGAAGGACATCACCACCCTCGTCAACGCCTGTGACGCCGGGCGCGAAGGCGAGCTGATCTTCCGGAACATCGCGGCGTACACCAACGCGCGGCAGCCGGTCCAGCGCCTGTGGCTGCAGTCCATGACACCGGCCGCCATCCGGGATGGCTTCCGGCAGTTGCGCAGCGATGCGCAGATGCGTCCGCTGGCCGATGCCTCCGTCTGCCGGTCCGAGGCGGACTGGCTGGTGGGGATCAATGGCACGCGGGCCATGACCGCCTTCAACTCCAAGACCGGCGGGTTCCACCTGACCACGGTGGGGCGGGTGCAGACGCCCACCCTGGCCATCGTGGTGGAGCGCGAGGCCAAGATCCGGCGCTTCGTGCCGCGGGATTACTGGGAGGTGCTGGGGACCTTTGAGGGGGCGCGTGGTCCCTATCTGGGCCGCTGGTTTGACGAGAAGTTCGTCAAGGGGGACGACAGGGATCCGGACCAGAAACCGGAACGGGTCTGGGACCGGGCAAAGGCGGAAGGCATCCGTGACCGCTGTCTCGGGAAGACCGGCGTGGTGACCGAGGAGAGCAAGCCCACCACCTCGATGTCACCGCCGCTGTACGATCTCACCACCCTGCAGCGGGAGGCCAACGGCCGCTTCGGATTCAGCGCCAAGAACACGCTGGGTCTGGCCCAGGCGCTCTACGAGAAGCACAAGGTCCTGACCTATCCCCGGACCGGCTCCCGCGCCCTGCCGGAGGATTATCTGCCGACGGTGCGGCAGACCCTTGGGTCGCTGGGCGACACGCAGTACGCCCCGTTCGCCGGCAGGATCCTCTCGGAGGGCTGGGTGCGGCCCAACAAGCGGATCTTTAACAATGCCAAGGTCAGCGATCACTTTGCCATCATCCCGACCGGCGTGGTCCCGCGGGGACTGAGCGAGCCGGAGCAGAAGCTGTATGACCTGGTGACCAAGCGCTTTCTCGCCGTGTTCTATCCGCCGGCGGAGTTCCTGGAGACGGTGCGCATCACCCGGGTGGAGGGGGAGCCGTTCAAAAGCGCCGGCAAGGTGCTGGTCAAGCCGGGCTGGCTGGAAGTGTATGGCAAGGAGGCGGACTCCGACGAATCGCCGACCCTGGTCCCGGTCCAGCAGGGGGAGCAGGTGGCCACCTCCGACATCGAGGTGCGGGCGAGCGTCACCAAGCCGCCGGCGCGCTACACCGAGGCGACGCTGCTGTCGGCCATGGAGGGCGCGGGCAAGCTGGTGGACGACGAGGAGCTGCGCGAGGCGATGAGCGAGCGCGGCCTGGGCACGCCCGCCACCCGCGCGGCCATCATCGAGGGGCTGATCACCGAGCAGTACCTGCTGCGCCAGCAGCGGGAGCTGATGCCCACGGCCAAGGCCTTCTCCCTGATCACGCTCCTCACCGGGCTGGGGGTGGAGACCCTGACCAAGCCGGAGATGACCGGGAACTGGGAGTACCAGCTCAAGCAGATGGAGCGGGCCCAGCTTCGGCGCGAGGACTTCATGGCGGAGATCCGCCGCCTCACGGAATCCATCGTCAGCAAGGCCAAGCAGTACGAACACGACACCATTCCCGGCGACTTCGGCATCCTGAAGACGCCGTGTCCGAAATGCGGCGGCGAGGTGCACGAGACCTACAAGAAGTTCCAGTGTCAGAAGTGCGACTTCGCGCTGTGGAAGATCGCCGCCGGTCGGCAGTTCGAGCCCGCCGAGATCGAGACCCTGATCCGGGAGCGTCAGGTGGGTCCGCTCCAGGGGTTCCGCAGCAAGCAGGGCTTTGCCTTCGCGGCCATCGTCAAGCTCACGCCGGAATTCGAGGCGAAGTTCGATTTCGGCGACGACGACAAGAAGGACTCCGGGGAGCCGGTGGACTTCACCGGCAAGGAGCCCGTGGGCACCTGTCCGAAATGCGGCGCCCGGGTGTTCGAGAACGGGATGAACTACGTCTGCGAGAAGGCGGTGAGCGCCGAGCGCACCTGCGACTTCAAGACGGGCAGCATCATCCTGCAACAGCCGGTGGACCGGGTGCAGATCGCCAAGCTGCTCTCCGAGGGAAAGACCGACCTGCTCAAGGGGTTCGTGTCCAAGAAGACCGGCCGCAAGTTCGAGGCCTTCCTCAAGTACGCCGACGGCAAGGTGGGCTTCGAGTTTGCCCCCCGGGAACGCAAGGGAGGAGCGCGCGCCGGCCGGACGGCCAAGGATCCCAACGCCCCGCCGCCGCCCAAGCTGGACTTCACCGGGCTGACCGCCCTGGGCAAATGCCCGAAGTGCGGCGGCCGGGTGTTTGAATCCCCCGACCGGTTTGTCTGTGAACGCAGCCAGGCGGAGACCCGCCGCTGCACTTTCCAGGTCGGGAAAGAGATTCTGCAGCAGCCGGTGTCGGTCGAGCAGGTGACCAAGCTCCTGGCGGATGGACGTTCAGATCTCCTGACCCAGTTTGTCAGCAAGTCCGGAAAGACCTTCCCGGCGCACCTGATCCTCGGCGAGAAGGGGAAGGTGGAGTTCGAGTTCCCGCCGCGCTGAGCCGCGGAGAAGACCGGGGTCGTGTCCTGCGCGCCCCACCAGGATGTAGGAGACGACGTGAGGAGGCTCCATCTCCACCCTCGGCCGTGGAGACCCCGGTGCTGCGGGCGACAGCCGCACGCAACGATGGGAAAATCAGAGTCTCGTCACCTCGTCTCCTGCGACCTCCACCTCATCACGCATCATTCAGCGTTCATCCTTTCCTCAACGGCAGAGCGAGCTCGCCGAGCCAACACCGGGGCGAATTGACGTGACGGTAACTCCACACGCGCACGGCTCATCCGGAGATTCGCCCCACCAAGGGTGATGCGCGTCTTGGGACTGCGGTGGCTTGCCACCGCTTTCGCGTGGGATGCGAAGGGTGTGCCGGAAGGGGATTGAACATCCAGTTCGTGGTTGAAGCGCCACGGCAAAGCGGCGTCTCCGCTGCGCTGCGCCGCCGCACTCCAAGGGCAGCCTCCACTTCTGGCCCGCGTATCGTGAGCGAATCGTCGTGGTGGAGGCTCCACGCGCGTACGGCGCCCCACCAGGGCGGCGCCTCCACCCCATCAACCGGGGTGCAGCACCTGCTTCCGCACGGTTTCTGATCGCGCCTTCGGATTCAGGCGGGCAGGGTCTCCAGCATGCGAAACTTCCTGGTCTGTGTCGCTGCATTCTTCGGGTTCGCCGCCTTTGCCGCCAGCCCGGGGTGGCTCGCCAGCTTCGAACAGGCCCAGAAGTTCGCCGAGAAGTCCAAGCGGCCAATCCTGATCAACTTCACCGGATCGGACTGGTGCGGCTGGTGCAAGCGCATGCATCGGGAGACGCTGTCCACCAAGGAATTCATCCATTTTGCCTCGTCCAATCTGCTCCTGGTCGAGCTCGACTTTCCCAACAGCATCCCGCAGTCGGCCGAGCTGAAGCGGGCCAACGCCGCCGTGAAGGATCAGTTCCGCGTGACCGGGTTTCCCACCTATGTGCTGGTGGGGGCCGACGGGAAGGAGCTGGGACGCCAGGTCGGCTACCTCAAGGGCGGGGCCCCTGCCATGACCGCGATGATCGAGAAGTGGATGGGGCGCACCGCCAAGGCACCGCCCGCCGCTGCGCCATAGACGGCCGGGAGCTCGGCCGGTCTTGAATCCATCCGGACCCTTCGCTCCAATCCCCGGACCGCCGGGGAGGGGCTTGAAGCATTCCCGGGATTGTCGTCGTGCTGCTGACCCTTACCACCACCCACCGTCCCGCCACCGATCTGGGGCATCTGTTGCGGAAGCATCCCGAGCGGGTGCAGTCCTTCACCCTCAATTTTGGCAGGGCCCGGGTGTTCTACCCGGAGGCCGGAGAGTCCCGGTGCACCGCTGCCCTGCTGGTGGAGGTGGATCCCGTGGGATTGGTTCGCGACCGCCGGGGTCCATCCGGAGAGGGCGGCGCCCTGGATCAGTACGTCAACGACCGGCCCTATGCCGCCTCCTCCTTTCTGAGTGTCGCCATTGCCGAGGTGTTCGGCACCGCCCTGTCGGGAGTCAGCCGTGAACGTCCCGAGCTGGTGGACAGGCCACTCCCCCTGGCGGTCACGCTGGCCGCCGTCCCCTGTCGCGGCGGGGAGGGGGTGCTTCGCCGGCTGTTCGAACCGCTCGGATATCGCGTGGAGGCGTCACGGGGACCCTTGGACCCTTCCTTTCCCGAGTGGGGTGACAGTCCGTACTTCCGCGTGTCCCTGGAGGCTGAGGTGCCGCTGCGCCGCCTGCTGGCGCACCTGTATGTGCTCATTCCGGTCCTGGACGATGACAAGCACTACTGGGTGGGCGACGACGAGGTGGTCAAGCTGCTCCGCCACGGCGAGGGATGGCTGCCGGCGCATCCGGAGCGCGATCTGATCGCGCGCCGCTATCTCAAGCATCGTCGCGCCCTGGTCGCGGATGCCCTCGACCAGTTGAAGGACGAGGGGGACGGCTCCCCCGCCGAGACCGAGACCGCGGCGGACGCTGCGGAAGCACTGCTGGAGTCTCCGGCATCCCCGGGCCGGGAGCTTCCCATTGGAGTTCCCGATCCCCAATCGGACCCCGATGCCCGAGAGCCGTCCCTGAACGAGCAGCGACTGGGCACGGTTCTGGCCGTGCTCAAGGGAAGCGGTGCGGAGTCGGTGGCCGACCTGGGATGCGGGGAGGGGCGGCTGCTGCAGTTGCTGATCCGCGAGCGCCAGTTCGGGCGCATCGCGGGGATGGATGTCTCGCATCGGACCCTGGAGACCGCGGCAGAACGGATGCACCGGGACCGGTGGTCCGAGGCGCAGCGGGCCCGGGTGCTGTTGCTTCATGGCTCCCTGCTGTACCGGGACGACCGGCTGCGCGGATTCGATGCGGCGGCGGTGGTCGAGGTCATCGAACATCTGGATGCCCCGCGCCTGGCGGCCTTCGAACGGGTGGTGTTTGGCCACGCGCGTCCCGCCACGGTGGTCATCACCACCCCCAATCGGGAGTACAACGTCACCTGGCCCACGCTTCCCGCCGGCCGCTTCCGCCACCGGGATCATCGGTTCGAATGGACCCGCGCCGAGTTTCGCTCCTGGGGTGCGGCCGTGGCAGAACGCCACGGCTACGAGGTCCGATACCTGCCGGTCGGCCCGGTGGATCCGTCCCTGGGATCCCCCACCCAGATGGCGGTGTTTGAACGGCGGACGCCTTCATGACCATTACCGTCCCAGAACTGTCGTTGGTGATGCTGATCGGGGTCTCGGGCTCCGGGAAGAGCACCTTTGCCCGACGCTGTTTCAAGACGACGGAGATTCTGTCCTCGGACTTCTGCCGCGGCCTGGTGGCGGACGATGAGAACGACCAGTCGGCAAGCCGGGAGGCGTTTGAGGTCCTGCATTTCATCCTCAGGAAGCGCCTCGCCGCCGGCCGTCTGACGGTGGTGGACGCCACCAACGTCCAGGCCGAGGCGCGGAAGCCGCTCATCGCCATCGCCCGGGAGTATCACTGCCTGCCGGTGGCCATCGTGCTCGATGTGCCGGAGGGCGTGGCGCTGGAGCGCAACCGGGGGCGTCCGGACCGCGACTTCGGGCCGCATGTCGTCCGGCAGCAGGCACAGCAGCTCCGGCGGTCCCTGCGCGGACTCGAACGCGAGGGATTCCGCCATCGGCATGTGCTGCGGAGCCCCGAGGAGATCGCCTCGGTGGCGATCGAACGCCAGCCGCTCTGGAACAACCGGCGGGACGATCACGGTCCCTTCGATCTCATCGGGGATGTGCATGGCTGCTTCGATGAACTGGTGTCGCTCCTGCGGAAACTGGGGCATGCGGTGGATGAATCCTCCTGTGCGGTGACGCCGTCCGGCCGGCGGCTGATCTTCCTCGGGGATCTGGTGGATCGCGGCCCGAAGACGCCCCAGGTGCTCCGGTTGGTGATGAACGCCGTCCGCGAGGGCGTGGCGCTGTGCGTCCCGGGAAATCATGACATCAAGCTGATGCGGGCGCTGCGCGGACGCGAGGTGCAGGTGACCCACGGACTCGCCGAGTCGCTCGCCCAGTTGTCCGCGGAGAGCGGCGAGTTTCGCGGGGAGGTGGCGACGTTCCTGGATGGCCTGGTAAGCCACTACCTGCTCGATGAGGGCCGCCTGGTGGTGGCACATGCCGGCATGAAGGAGTCCATGCAGGGTCGCGGTTCGGGAGCGGTCCGCGACTTCGCACTGTATGGGGAGACCACCGGGGAGACCGACGAGTTCGGGCTTCCGGTGCGCCATCCGTGGGCCGCTGAGTACCGCGGACGGGCCATGGTGGTCTATGGCCACACCCCGGTGCCCCAGCCTGAATGGCTGAACGGCACGATCAACATAGACACCGGCTGTGTCTTCGGCGGCTCCCTGACGGCGCTGCGGTATCCGGAGAAGGAGTTGGTCTCGACGCCGGCGATCCGGACGTATGCCACCCCGTCCCGTCCCTTTCTCGACCGTCCTGCCGCGGAGTCCGCGGGCACGGCCGGCGTGCCGGCGCAGGCCAGGTCGGCGCAGCAGGCGGAGGATGATCTGCTGGATCTGTCGGATGTCGCGGGCAAACGCCTGGTCCAGACCCGGCTGCAGGGCGGGGTCACGGTCCGGGAGGAGAATGCGTCGGCCGCCCTGGAGGTCATGAGCCGCTTTGCCGTGGATCCGAGGTGGCTGATCTACCTGCCCCCGACCATGGCACCCTGTGGGACCAGCCGCGTCGAAGGGTTGCTGGAGCATCCGGCCGAGGCCTTCGGATACTTCCGGCAGGAAGGGGTGCCCTCGGTGATCTGCGAGGAGAAGCACATGGGATCGCGGACGGTGGTCCTCGTCTGCCGTGACGACGCGGCTGCGGCGCGCCGCTTCGGAGTGTTGGAGGGCGGCGGCATCTGCATCACCCGGACCGGACGCCGGTTCTTCGATGATCCGACGCTGGAGATGTCCGTGCTGGAGCGGGTGCGGGAGGCGATGTCCCGGTCCGGCCTGTGGGAGGAACTGGCCACGGACTGGGTCTGCCTGGACTGCGAGCTGATGCCCTGGTCGGCCAAGGCGCAGGCGCTGGTGCGTGAGCAATACGCGCCGGTCGCCGTGGCGGCCACGATGGCGCTGTCCGAGGCCTCGCGAATTCTGGCGCAGGCCCGAGACCGGGGCGTGGCGGTCGAAGAGTTGGCGGCAACGACTGCGGACCGCCTCGACCTGGCGTCCCGGTACTCGCAGGCCTACCGGCGCTATTGCTGGCCGGTGCGGTCGGTGGAGGACCTGAGGCTGGCGCCATTCCATCTGCTGGCCTCCGAAGGGGCGGTCCATATCCAGAGGGATCACGCCTGGCATCTGTCGATGCTGTCGCGTCTGGCCGGCGACCTGATCATCGCCACCCCGTCCCTGACGGTGGACCTGACCGATCCCCGGAGCGAGGCCGCGGCCGTGAACTGGTGGGAGCAGCTCACCGCGCGGGGCGGCGAGGGCATGGTGGTCAAGCCCCAGTCGTTCGTGGCGCGCGGACGCAAGGGATTGGTGCAGCCCGCGGTGAAGTGCCGCGGACGGGAATACCTGCGGATCATCTACGGACCGGAGTACACCCTGCCGGAGCACCTGGAGCGTCTGCGCAGCCGCGGGCTTCAGAGGAAGCGATCCCTCGCCCTGCGGGAGTTCGCGCTGGGCATCGAGGGGCTGGAGCGATTCGTCCGCCGCGAACCGCTCCGGCGTGTGCACGAATGCGTGTTCGCCGTGCTGGCCCTGGAGAGCGAGCCGGTGGATCCGCGTCTGTGATGCGGATGGGTGAGGTTCGCCGAATGGGGAACGGCGTCCGGAACTCCACAATCTACGGGTTCAGACGTTCCCGATGGGGTTGGCCATCCCGATTCCAGCGGCGCAGGGAGGCATCGCTGGTCTCAACGAACAGGGAGTCGAGGAGCGGCGCCTCCACGTGACCATCGCAGAAGACGACATTGGCCCGGCCTCCGTGCCTCTTCCGGGATCGTGAGGTGCTGCCGGGAATCTGGTCCGTGGTTGGCAGGTTCCACCTCCAGAGCAGGTGGCGTCCATCCTGGATCACCCCGTTCCAGCCGTGGAACCCGTCCCCGATGGCCATGCAGTCGCTGGGACTGATGACGTCGCCGGATTTCACTGGCGGCGCGTAGCCGGCTCCAAATCCAGCGAAGCGCCCACCGAGGCCCAGCGAGGCTTGATCCAGGGTCATCCCCAGGCCATTGCCATTGTATCCGTAGTGTCTATAGACAGTTTTTTGGGGCCAGTCGGCCGGTTTCGCGGCGCTGGGGCAGTCCCAAACGCCCTTGTTCAGCGAGTCCCTGGATTGCCGGGTGCCACCAGAGAGGTTTTCTTGAATGCCGGAAATCCAGGTCCCTCCATGATGTTGAAACTGTCCCTTCGTCCATCCGAGGTTTAACGCGAGCGGATATTCTCCGTGGTCACCAACAAACTGATTCAGGGCGACTCCCAATTGGCGGAGATTGCTGGCGCACCGTGCCTGGAGTGCCTTGCGGCGTGCTCCGACGAAGGCTCCCAGGATCAGCATGGCCAAAATTCCGACGATGGCCGTGACGGCGAGCAACTCGACCAGGGTGAATGCCCGACGCGGGATGCCTTCAGGCGGGATCGGGTGTCGGGCGGGGCGCCAGAATGGTCCACTGCATTGGGCTTGGGCATACAGGAGCACTCTGAGGATCATGAATCGAGGAATGATGGAGGCAAGCGTGGCATGTTTTGGGACCGGAGAATCGGGGCATCGTCATCCGGGAACCGGAACGATTTCCACGGGGCGGGATTCCCATCAGGTGGAAGAGATCGAAGGGGCGCATCTCAGTTTCCTGGAGGATGCAATGACGCCCGAGATCCGGTGGGGTGAGGCTCCCGCCGAGCCGTCCGCGCAACCGCGAACTCGGCGGGTGGCGACTCCACACGCTCACGGCTCGTCGGGAGCCTCGCCCCACCAACGCTCCGGGAGGCG
>JAFLEG010000105.1 GCA_017302195.1 Verrucomicrobiota bacterium | reverse complement strand
CCACGGCTCCATTGGGGAGAATCTGGTAATACTCGGAAAAATCGGCCCGGCAGGTGAGGGAAAGTCCGGGCCCGGGAAGCGGCCTGCGGGAACCGGCACGGGAGACATCCAGCCGCGCGAGCTGGGCCACCGCCTCATGGACCACCTCCGGGATGACCTCAATCCCGGCTGCCGCCGCAACGGAATCGAGATTGGCCTCGCGCTGGATCGCGTCGCCCCGGAGCCGCTGGGCCTGGGCCTGGGCCAACAGCGCGGTGCGCAGTTCCCTCCGGGCCCGGGCGGTGGCCTCATCCTTCAGGCGGCTCTCCTCCCAGATGCGCAGGATCATCGCCGAGCCGCCCACGATGACGGTGACCAGCAGCAGCGCCGCAATGGCGCCCAGGGTGGATACCAGCGGATGGCGCCGGGTCCAGCGCCACGCACGCACGGAGGTGCTCACCGGGCGGGCCAGCACCGGCATGTCCTTCACAAACCGGTCGAGATCCTCGGCCAGCTCCAGGGCGGTCCCGTACCGGGCGGCAGGATCCTTCTCCAGGCACTTCAACACCACGGTCTCCAGGTCACGGTCAATCCCGGGCTCCAGGTCGCCCGGCCGGATCGGCTCCCGTTCCCGCACCTGGATGACCGTCTCCACGGGACTGCCGGCCTCAAAAGGCGGACGGCCGGTCAGGACCTCGTAGGCGATCGCCCCCAGGGAATAGACATCGGCGGCCACCGACACATTATGGGGATCCACCGTCTGCTCCGGCGGCATGTAGGCAGGCGTGCCAAAGACCATTCCGGAACCCGTGACGCCAGCATCGGTGTCCATGCAGCGCGCCAGTCCGAAATCCGTGACATGAGGTGCCCCCTGGGCATCGAGCAGCACGTTTCCGGGCTTGAGATCACGGTGGAGAACACCGCGGAGGTGTGCATAGTGGACCGCCCGGGCGATCTCGGCGATGAACCCCGCCAGTTCCCGCTGGCGGGCGCGCAGTGCCAGACGCCGTGCGGCATCCGACAGCCCCTGCCCTCCCGCGGAGGCGGCCAGGTGAAACCGGGGCATCGCCTTGGCAAGGCTGGGCCCCTCGATCAGCCGCATGCTGAAGAAATGGCGCCCCTCGAACTCGCCCACCTCGTGGATGGGGACAATTGCCGGGTGATCCAGCCGGGCCAGCGCGGCCGCCTCGGCACGGAAACGCTTCACCTGGCCCGGATCGGCAAACTGCCCGGCCAGCAGCAGCTTGAGCGCCACCAATCGGTTGAGTCCCGCCTGGCGCGCCCGGTACACCACCCCCATGCCGCCGCGGGCAATCTCGGACTCCACCTCGTAATCACCCACCTGCATCCGGCCGGAACCTGCCAGGACCGCCGGCTGCAACCGGTCGGCGATCGGGCTGTCGGCAATTGCCACCCTCCGGGCAAACCGGAGGGAACGGCGCCCGACGCACCGGGGGCACAGGCCGCCCAACACGGAGTCCCGCACCGCGCCGCCACACTCCGGACATGAACCGCTCGCCGTCATGCTTGTGGTCGGATCATGTCTGTTTTCCCCGGGGATTCCACCGGGAAACCGCATTCCCAGGATTCCTGAACCTATCCAAAGAGCTCCACCAGCTCCGCCTCCAAGGCCATCGGGGTGGTCACCGTGGTCCCGACCACCCGCCGGACTTCGGTGCGGTAGGCGTCCCGGAGGTTGCTCACCTCGACGGAATCCACCGCCTCACCGATGTCGGTCTGCCGCCAGTCGGGGACATCCCGCTCAAGAAAAGGAACCAGACGGCGGACCTGGGCCAGGCGGTCATCCGCCGCGGCACGTTCGCACAGGGCCTCCAGGGCCAGTTCCATGACCACCAGCGCCCAGCGTTCCCGAAATCGCCACTCCGCCGGCATCCCGATTCCATAGGTATCCCGTGCTTCAGCGCGGTCCAGATCCAGGCCATCAGACGGGGCCGGAAACTGGGGTTCAGGTGTTCCCTGAGAACCCACCGCCTCCAGCTCCGCCCGGATCAGCAGCCGCAGTCGGCCGTCGTGGTCCTCATGCCGGAGAAATGGTGACCCCCGGGTCAGACGATCCAGCACCTGCCGCGTCCGAACCGCGGACGCAGCCGGCGTGAGTCCGGCATCCCGGCAGGCGCCATACACGGGCCACCAAAAACGCCGGCACACCACCGGAAGGGACAACCCCCCGGTGACGCCGGCCGCCGGGATGGTCGTGCTCACGGGACGAGCCTAGCGGCAGTCCTGCGCCGGAGTCCATTGCCGGGTCCCTCCCGGCCGATCGCTACCGGACCTCGGAAAGACGCACTTCGGCACCGCCCCGGCGACGGCTCTCGTCGGCTGCCTCCATGAACTCAAAAATCTCCACCGTTTCGGCGGGGGGCACCGGGGAGACCCCGGTCTGGAAGAAGGTCACGATGGCCGCCACCAGGGGTGCATAGCCCTCGAAACTCCCAACGGCCAGGGCCCCGCCGGTGCCTTGGGCGGTGCCGGAATACCCCTTCCCTTCGGAGAAGGTGCCCACCCGGCCGCCCCGCCAGCGTCCCACCACTTCGATCCCGCCGGCGGCGTTGGTGCCCCGCCGCACGCTTTCGCATCCGGTGCCCATCACGGTGAACAGGGATTCCACGCCGTGGATGCCATACCAGAACAGGTCCGGATGCGACTTCTCCAGATGGGCAGGGCTGGAGGTGACCGCGTTGGTGACGGTCCCGACCGCCCCCGCCCGGGCGGCGAGGGTGTTGGTGGCGAATCGCAGGGAGGAGGCGCTGAAGATCGGAACCCGTGCCGCGGCGGCCAGGCGGAACATCTCGCGGACATCGGCCAGCGATCCGGCCATCGGCTTGTCCACATAAAGCGGTTTGCCGGCGGCGATGACCGGACGCGCCTGCGCCAGGTGCGGACGCCCGTCCACGCTTTCAATCAGCACAGCATCCACATGACGGCAGAGCTCCTCCACGGTGGCATACACCGTCACCCCAAACTTTTCCTGCAGCACCCGGGTGTAGCCGTCCACCCGGCTCCAACTGGACTCGATGTCGGGACTGCCGCCCTTGAATGCCGCCACCACCTTCGCCCCGGGGACATGCCCCGGAGCGGCCGGATCGTTCAGGATCTCGGTGAAGGCCGTGGCATGGGAGGTGTCGAGCCCCACCACACCGATCCGGAGGTCGGCCGCCAGGAGGAACCCGCTGGCAGCGGCCCACAAAAGCATCCCGAGAAGGCTTCGTTGCATGCCGGTATCCCGCGGGAGCCCACCGACGTTGGCAAGCGCCGACTGTCCACCGCCGCGACGGCGTCCGCTACGACAGCAGATCCTGGTGCAATTCGGCCCGGTGATGCCGCTCCTCGCGGTAGATGCGATCAATCAACTGCATCACCTTGAGGGCATCGTCGGAACTGCCGTTGACGACCGGACGGTCCCCCTGGATGCAGTCCAGGAAGTACTCGGTCTCATCCCGCCAGGAGTGATCCACATGGTACACGATCTTCTCCTCGTCCTCCCAGACCGCTGCGGGGGCGACCGACCGGTTCTTGCTGACGGAAAGCACCTCGTCGCCGTAGCTGCCGGACTGGGTCTTGAGCCCGTTGAGCACCATGTGCCCCCGTTCGAGGAACACCTCGAAGGAGAACAGGTGGCGCCACTGGGTCATCGTGCTGTGCAGCGAGGCCACCACCCCGGTGGACCGGTTCCGGAGATTCGCGAAGACGTTGTCCTCGATCCCCTCCAGCTTCCAGTAAAGGCTGGAGACCATGCTCTGCACCTCGTCGAACTCCCCCGCCAGGAGGATGAAGAGGTCGAGCATGTGGATGCCCTGATCCAGCAGGATGCCGCCCCCTGCCAGTTCCTTCTTGGCGCGCCAGGTGGAGAAGTAGTTTTTGTCCACGCTCTTGCCATAGCGGCCCCGCATCCAGAGCAGGCGTCCATATTTTCCGGACTCCACCAGGGATTTCATCGCCCGGATCGAGCGGTGATGCCGGTGGTTGAAGCCGTACATGAGCTTGCGCCCGCTGGCCTTTTCGGCGCGCTGGATCTCCTTCACCTCGTCCCCGGTGAAGGCGGGCGGCTTCTCGCAGAAGACATGCTTGCCCGCCTCCAGGGCCGCGATGGTGAGCGGCCGGTTCCTGAAATTGGGCGTGGCGATGAAGACGGCATCCACGCGGGGATCCGTGATGATCGCCTCGGCGGTGTCCACGGTCGGGATGCCGTGAAAATCCTGGGGCGTCGGATCGTGGGCCACGATCACGTTGCCCTTGCCGGTGGCCACCGCCGCCTCCTGGCGGATCTGGCCCATTTTTCCAAAACCGATCAGTCCGATGTTTATCATGATTGGGAAAACCGCGGGGGGCGGCTCAGAACTGCCGATGCCGGCTTAAAGTCCTACCAGGGCGGCCGGAACCTTGATGACCACCTTGCGGACCCGGGACTGTCCCGCGATGGCCAACTGCGGCATGTGGGGCTCCCCGGGCAGAATCAGCGTGAAGCGCCCGGCCACATTCGACACATGGACCTGGCCTGCGCCCGGCGTCGCATAGTGCTCCACTTCCTTGGTCTCGTTGTAGTCGTTCAGTGAACTCAACAGCGCCGGATCGGTGAACTCGATCCCCTCACCGCCTTCCAGGGTGTACTGGATGTCAATGGTGCGGCGATGCGATTCATACCGCGCCTCGCCCCGCGCCTTCAGCGGATAGCTCATGACGCGCGCCAGAAAGCCCGGTGAACCCATCGGATGGTCCCCCTCGGGCGCCGTCGCCGCCGTGCGCTCCAGCCACTGGAACGATGCGCTCCACACGGGGTGGGCGGCCAGGCCGGGAATCGTCTGCCAGCGGGAGAGAAGATCGTGAATCATGGGGAGTCAGTCAGGCGTGAGGGTCCACGGGAACGCAAGTCGGATCAGTCCGGACGGGGGCCGTCTGCAGACCAGAACTGCGGCGCCCCGCCCAGGGGGCCGGAGCCTCGGGCGGCGAGGAGCGCCTCCGCCAACCGGAAGTCCTTCTCCTCGCTGATCTTCACCGCCCGCAGCGGCTCGAGCGGCCACAGGAGGCGCTGACGACCGCAATAGCCGCCCTGAAAGCGCCCGTACAGTTCGCGGAATACGGCGGCATTCCAGAGGGTGACCGCCCAGTTGCAGACCTGCACGGACGGATTCTTCTGGGTGGGGGCCAGGGGGCCCTCCGGATTGATGTTCACCGGGCGGCCCTCGGAAAACACCTGCAGCTTCGTCTCGGCGCAGGAGATCAGCGTGTCGGCAGGAGAGGCTTC
Organism: Verrucomicrobiota bacterium; assembly: GCA_017302195.1. Taxonomy (GTDB): domain Bacteria; phylum Verrucomicrobiota; class Verrucomicrobiia; order Limisphaerales; family UBA9464; genus UBA9464. The sequence goes on along the minus strand of JAFLEG010000105.1, from coordinate 4,563 downwards.
GTAGGTCTCCACGGCGGCGGTGACGTCGGACGCCTCCAGCAGCGGACAAACCGGGCTGATCATCACCAGGGTGTCCATCGCCTTGGCCCGGATGAAATCAATCGTGAAGTCGTCGCCGGTGGCCTCGTCGGAACCCAGGTGAGCCGGACGCATGTACACCCGGCAACCCAGCGAGGCCGCGTACGCGGCGATGCGCTCGGAGTCGGTGTTGACGTACACTTCATCGAGGCGCGGACACCCGAGGGCCGCCTCGATGGCGTACCCGATCATCGGGCGTCCAGCGAGGTACCGGAGGTTCTTCGCGGGGACCCGCTTGGATCCGCCACGGGCGGGAATGTGTGCAATGACCTTGCCCAGCTTCATGATGCCGTTGCGGCCGGAGTGGCCTGATAGTAGTCGAAACAACGACGAATGGTCTCAAGCACCACGCCGTCGAGGGGAATCTTGGTGAGGAACATGTCTCCAAGACCGCGCGTCAGGATGACGCGAACGTCCGAGCCGACGTTCTTCTTGTCCTTTCTCAGAAGATCGAGGTAGCGATCAAGATCTTTCACCACCGGCACCGTGGGCCGCCAGTTGCGCTGCAGGATCACGCGCATCTCGGCGGCCTCGGGTTCGGAGATCAACCCCAGGGCCGCGGAGACGTGGTTGGCGATGTCCATGCCGAAGCAGATGGCGATGCCGTGGGGGATCGCGTAGTCGGTGTAGCTCTCCAGGGCATGACCGAAGGAGTGGCCGTAGTTGAAGACGTTGCGGGGCCCCTCATCGAACTCGTCCCGCTCGATCATCGCCTTCTTGATCTCCAGGCTGCGCCGGATCAGCCCGCGCAGCACCGTCCGGTCGGTCAGGGCCGCGTCATACTCCCGCGAGACCCGCTCAAAGTCCGCCCGGCCGGTGAGGAGAAAGTAATGCATCATCTCCCCCATACCCGAACGGATCTCGTCCCGGGGCAGCGTGTCGAGCAGCGACAGGTCATTCAGGATCAGCACCGGCGGATGGAAGCCGCCGATCTGGTTCTTGAACGCCCCGAAATTGATCGAGGTCTTGCTGCCGATGCAACTGTCCGCCTGGGACAGCAGGTTGGTCGGCACGAAGATCCAGCCCACTCCCCGGTACAGGATGGAGGCAATGAACGCGGTGACATCCTGGGTGATGCCGCCGCCGATGGCCACCAGGCGGTGGTTCTTGCGGAAGCCGTTTCGGATCAGGTGATCCATCAGCGGCTCCACGCCCTGGTAGCTCTTCTGGGGTTCCGCCGGCTGCAGGATCCAGTGCGGATGGGCCGCGCGCAGCGGATCCACACGGTTGGCGTGCAGGGTGGCGATGTTGGCATCCACCACCAGGAAATCCCCCTCCCGCAGCTCCGACTTCAGGTCGGCGGAGAAGTCGGCGCAGAAGCGCACCTGGTAGGTGGACCGGTAGGACCGGATGCTGAAGAAGTCGCTCATACGATGGTGAAGCCGCCGTCCATGACAATGTTCTGTCCGGTGAGGTACGAATTGCGCGGACCGGACAGGAACGCAACCAGTTCGGCAATCTCCTCCGGCTGCGCCAGCCGGCGGCAGGGAATCTGCCGGCGCAGGGCCTCCATCTCCGCCTCGGAGAGCGAGCGGCGGGTGAGGTCGGTCTCCACGAATCCCGGGGACACGGTGTTGACCAGGATGCCCGCGGGTCCGAGTTCGGCCGCCAGGGCGCGGGTCAGGCCCGCGAGGCCGGCCTTGGCCGTCGAGTACAGGCTGCGATGGGCCTTGGTCACGACCGACCAGATGGAGGCGACATTGACGATCCGTCCCGTGCCGGCGCGGGTCATCACCGACGCGGCGGCGCGGCAGATGGCGTATGGCGCATCCAGATCCACCGCCATCACCTCCCGGTAATCCTCGGGGGTCACCTCCTCAATGGGCTTGATGCGGTTGATGCCGGCGTTGTTGATGCAGGCGTCCAGACGTGGCCGCTCCCGCAGCCATCCACAAAACTTCTCAAGGGAGGCCGGATCCGAAAAATCCACGGCGACAAATTCCACGCCGGCGGGCATGGACGCCGCCGCTTCCGGCCGGGTGGCGGTGCCGAGGACCTGGAACTCCTCGGCCAGCAGACGGCGGGCAATGGCCTGACCGATGCCGCGGGAGCATCCGGTGACGAGGGCAACGGGACGCGACATGGGCGGATCAGGCGGCGGCGACCCCCAGGTCGCGCAGCAGGTTGCGGGCGGCTTCCGACTCCATCTCCCGGCGGCAGCGCCGGGTGTAGGTGCCGGTGTGCGGCGTGAGCAGCACCTGGGGGAACTTCAGCAGCGGACCGGAATAGGGCTCCTGCCAGAAGGCGTCGAACCAGGCCTTGCCCACCGCTCCGGACTCCAGGGCCCGGACCAACGCGCCCTCGTCCACCAGCTCGCCTCGGGCCGAGTTGAGCACGATGAGTCCCCGACGCGCCGCCGCGAACTCCGCGTCGCCCAGCACCGCGCGGTCCCCGGCGGCATGCAGCGACACGACGTCGGATTGGGACAGCCCCTCCGGGAGGGAAACCCGACGGAACTCACAGGGCGCCTCCGGAGGCAGAAATGGATCGCAGACCAGCAGCTCGCAGCCGAGCCCCCGGAGCTGTCCGGCCACCGTGCGACCGATCCGGCCGTAGCCCACGATCAGCACGGTCAGTTCCCGGAGGCTGCGTCCGATGACCTTGGTCCACCGGCCTTCATGCAGGGCACGGTCCTGCGGCCCCAGTTCCCGGACCAGATGCAGCAGGGCGGCCAGCGTCATCTCGGCCACCGCCTCGGTCGGCCCGTCCGGGGTGTAGGAGAACCGGATGCCCAGATCCTTGCAGGCCGCCACGTCCACATTGGTGATGCCGATGCCGACACGGGCCAGGGCCCTGAGCTGCGGACGCCCCGCCTCCAGCACCCGCCGGTTGAGGGGTTCCAGGCCCGCCAGCAGTCCGTCCAGACGCTCGCGGGCGAGGAACGCGGTGATTTCGGGTTCGGTGAGCCGTTTCCCGGTGGGATTGGGCACCACGGTCACACCGGCCTGTTTGAGGATTTCCAGCGGCTGGGAATCTTCCTGGGCAAAGGAGGATGGGCCAATGCCCACGCGAAGGGAGGTCATTTGAGAATCTGTGCCGATACTAGGGGGACGGAACCGGCGGGTTGGGCGCCGGATCGCGGAGTTCACTGGAAAGCGAGAGCCACTGCTGGCCGAAGGACTGAAGTTCCTTGAGCGAGCGTTGCCAGTCCCCGTCGAGCCGGGTGGAGAACCGAACAAACTGCTTGTCCCCACGGCCCGCGGACCGGTTTTTCAACGCGTCAAAAAAATGGCTGCTGGCCAGGCGCCGCCCCTGAAGCGCCCAGCGCTCCTCCCGTCGGGATCCGGCCTCCACCGGCGCAACAAACCGCCCGGTTTCCCCGGTGACCCGGCCATTCACCAGGGTGCACCAGACCGTGAGCTCCTCATGCAGGCTGCCGGGAGCCCGGAAGGTGCGGCATTCAAACGGCAGCCGGACACCGTCCAACTCGATCTCCACACGGTCCGGATGGCGCCCCATGACCGGAGTCCAGCCCGCCCCCACCCAGCAAATGTCCGGAGTGTGCGACACCACGCTGAGTTCCTTGGAATTCTCCGCGCTCCAGGTGCCGAGGAACGCCGTGATGCGGGTGCCGTTCCGCGCCATGAAACTCCCGTTGACCAGGTTGGTGGTGGCCAGGATTTCAGCAGCCGCCTCGCCGACGGGATCCGGGGTGAAGCGCAGCTCCGGGATTTCGGGACGCGGCGTGAGCCGGTACCGCACCGGAGGCTCCGGGGGGGCGACGTGGTACCAGGCCCATGCCCCGCCCGCCGCCACCCAGAAGAGAAGATTGATCAGGACCAGACGCATCCTCGCCGGCCCGAAGTCAAACACCGTAGAACTCCCGATACCAAGCAACAAAACGGCGCACCCCTTCCTCAATGACCGTGGACGGACGAAATCCGGTGTCCCGGACCAGGTCTGAAACCTCCGCCCAGGTCGCCGGCACGTCCCCTGGCTGCATGGGCAGCATCCGTTTCTGCGCCGGACGCCCCAACTCCTTCTCCAGACACTGGATCACGGTGAGGAGTTCCACCGGCTGATCGTTGCCCATGTTGTACAGCCGGTACGGGGCGTGGCTGCTGCCCGGATTCGGCGCGGTGGCGTCCTGAGGGGAATGGGCGGACGGCGGACGCTCCAGCACGCGCAGGAGGCCCTCCACAATGTCGTCCACATAGGTGAAGTCGCGCTTCATCCGCCCCTCGTTGAACACGTCAATCGGGCGTCCCTCCAGGATGGCCTGGGTGAAGAGGAACAGGGCCATGTCCGGCCGTCCCCAGGGACCATAGACGGTGAAGAACCGCAGTCCGGTGGTGGGCAGGGCGTACAGGTGGCTGTAGGAATGGGCCATCAGCTCGTTCGCCCGCTTGGTGGCCGCGTAGAGGCTCAGCGGATGATCCGCGGGGTCCGTCACCGCGAAGGGCATGCGGGTGTTGGCGCCGTACACCGAACTGGACGAGGCGTACACCAGGTGCCGGACTTCGTGGCGGCGGCAGCCTTCGAGCA
>JAFLEG010000104.1 GCA_017302195.1 Verrucomicrobiota bacterium | reverse complement strand
GCCCTTTCATGAGAAGCCCGCCTTCGCCCCGGTCTGGAACCCGCCGCTGCAACCCCATGCGACGCTGACGGGCGCCATGCCGTTTCTTGCCCTATTCGCCTGGACTGCGAATGTGACCGCCCCGGCGCATGTGATCCCGGCCCCGGACTGGGCCATGTTCGAGCCTGTTTCATGATGACCGAAACCCTGATCGTCCATGGCCGCATCCGCACGATGGACCCAGCCCAGCCCATGGCCGCCGCCAATCCACCGGCCACCACCCAGGCGGGAGCCGAGGGCTGGCCGGTCAACCACAGGGCGCCGGCACTGACCGCGGGCCCGCCGCACAGTCCCATGCCGATCAGGGCCTCATGGAATCCGCCCTGCTCGCCATGGGACTCCGTGCTGTCCATCGCGTAGTACAGGGAGGAGTAGTAGAGCAGCGCCGAGGCCCAACCGAATCCGATCTGCGCCAGCACCAGGCCCAGAACCGTGCTCGACAGCATGATGGCGACGAAACTGACCAGCAGGAGCGCGAAGGCGCCGAAGAACCAGTCGAAGCGATAGTGCCATCCGGTCCACAGCCACAACTTCAGGAAGGCGATCGCCCGCACGAAGAACCAGGCCGAGAGCACCAGGCCGGCCTGCACCACCGTGAGTCCAACCTGGGCTGCGATGCCCGGCGCCACGACCACAATCGTGTTGATGGCCATGTAATTGAACGGACTGGCGACCCAGGCCAGCCGGCGGAAATAGGACGGACGGACCGCGGTGTCATGGGGGACGGGACCGGACGCCACCGGCGGCGCCGCCGCCAGCCACCGGTCATGCCGGCGCTGCAGCGGCCAGGTGATGAGCCACTGGCAGGCGTGGATTCCCAGCGGCAGCCAGTAGAGGCTGGAATGCCCCAGGTGCTCGAAGACCCATCCGCCGGTGAGAAATCCGATGGCCGCCATCCCGGCCCAGACCACGTTGTAGAGGCCCACCCGGTTGGGCAGCCGGTCCGGCGCCTCGTGCTCGCTCACCAGCGCCTCGAGCATCGGCCAGGTGAAGCACAGGGTCACCGTCCAGATTGCCAGACCGAGCATCTGTCCCCAGAGCGCCGGCACCGCCCATCCGACACCCACGGCCGCCGCCAACCCGGCGAAGCCGATGCGCAGCGAATGGAAGTAGCCGTGGCGTTGTCCGTACCGCCCCGCGTACCAGGAGGCGCCGACATAGACCAATCCGTGCAGCGCGCCCACGGACAGGGTGTCGAGATTGGTGAACCTGTGCGCATCGCGCAGCAGGAACATCAGGTAGTTGAAGTAGTAGGCCGTCGCGAACGAGTTCGCCCCCTCCAGCACATAGTATCCGGTCTTGACCGGCGGGGAGCGCATCAGGGGATGGGGCGGCGCCTACGAGGCCTTCTTGCGGGCAACGACGTGCGTGGCATGTCCGAAGAAGGCCTCGGCGGATTCCATCAGGGTTTCGGACAGGGTCGGATGCGGATGCACGATGGCCGCCAGATCCTCCGCGGTGGCGCCCATTTCCACGGCCACCGCCCCCTCCCCGATCAGTTCGCCCGCGCCATGGCCGACCAGGCCCACGCCGAGAATGCGGTGGGTTCCGGGCTCCAGCAGCAGCTTGGTCAGGCCGTCCACGCGGTCGTAGGTGAGGGCGCGTCCGCTGGCGCCCCAGGGAAACTTCGCCACCTCGACGGCGATGCCCTTCTGCTTGGCCTCCTGCTCGGTCAGGCCCACCCAGGCCACCTCCGGATCGGTGAAGACCACCGCCGGCACCACATAATCGCGGTTCACCGCCGACCCCTCGCCCGCCAGGTTCTCGACGGCAATGCGCGCCTCCTTGGACGCCTTGTGCGCCAGCATCACCCCGCCGGCAATGTCCCCGATGGCCAGAATGTGGGGATCCTGGGTGGCCATGCGCTCATCCACCTGGATGAACCCCTTGTCGTCGAGGGTGACCTTGGTGTTCTCCAGGCCGAGGTCCTGGCCGTTGGGCATGCGTCCCACGCTCACCAGCACCCGGTCGTAGGTTTCCTCCAGCGTCTTCCCCTCAAATTCGCTGACCACCTTGATCTGCTTTCCGGCGGTGGACATTTTCACCACGCGCGACTTGAGCCGCACCTCCTGGAAGGCCTTGCGGGCATACAGCGCGACCGGGCGGACCAGGTCGGGATCGGCGCCGGCCAGGATCCCCTCCAGGGCCTCGATCACGGTGACCTTGGATCCGAGCGTGGCGTACACCGTCCCCAGTTCCATGCCGATGTAGCCGCCGCCGATGACCAGGAGCTTCTCCGGAATGTCCGGGATCTCCAGCGCCTCGGTGGAGGTCATCACGCGCGGATTGCCGAGATCGAAGGCACGCGGCAGGGCCGGACGCGACCCCACGGCGATGATGGCCTTCTGGAAGCGGAGGAACTGCTGACCCTGCTCGGACTCCACACGAAGCGTCTGGGAGTCCTCGAAGTGTCCGCGGCCGTGCATCACGGTCACGCCGCGTATCTTGGCCAGCGACCCGATGCCCGAGCCGAGCTTCTCCAGGATGCCGTTCTTCCAGGTGCGCATCCGGTCGAGGTCAATGGTCGGCGGGCCGAAGGAGATCCCGCGGTGCGCCGCCTCGCGGGCCAGCGTGATGCCGTGGGCGGCATTCAGCAGGGCCTTGGACGGGATGCAGCCGCGGTTCATGCACACGCCGCCCAGCCGCGGATCGCGCTCCACCAGGGTCACCTGGCGGCCCAGGTCGGCGGCGTAGAATGCGGCCGCATAGCCGCCCGGTCCGGCGCCAATAACCACGATGTCGGTTTGAATCGGTTCCATGAAGTGTCAGTGCGGGTGCCGAAGGTGCAGCGGAGTCGAGGAGGTGGGGGAACGGGTTACAGGCGGACGGCGTCCTCCGGGAATTCCTGGAGCGCCTTGACCAGATCCACCGTGAACCGGGCCGCCGTCCCGCCATCAATGACCCGGTGATCGTAGCTCACGGTGAGCGGCAGCATCGGACGCGCCTCGATCCGCCCCTCGGCGGTCACCACCGGCTTCAAGGTGGTGCGTCCGAGCCCGAGGATGGCCACCTCGGGCTTGTTGATGATCGGCGTGAAGTGCCCGCCGCCGATGGCGCCCTGATTGGACACCGTGAAGGTGCCCCCCTTCATGTCGTCGGGACCCAGCTTGCGGTCCCGCGCTTTCGCGGCAATGGCCGCCAGCTCCTCAGCGATCTGCTTCAGCGACTTCCGGTCGGCATCCCGCAGCACCGGCACCAGCAGTCCGGCCTCGGTGTCCACGGCGATGCCCAGATGGTAGTGATGCTTGAGCACCAGCGTCTCGGCGACCTCGTTGAGGCTGGCGTTGAAGATCGGATGCTTCTGCAGTGCCGAGACCAGCGCCTTGAGGATGAAGGGCGTCGGGGTGAGTCGCACCCCCGCGGCCTCGTAAGCCGCACGATGCTGCGCGCGCAGGGCCTCGATCCGGGAGAGGTCGGCCTCGTCAAACTGGGTCACGTGCGGCAGCGAGACCGCATTCTCCACCATCCGCGACGCGATCACCTTGCGCAGCGCGGTCAATGGCTGGCTGGTGACCGGCCCGAACACCGAGAAGTCCTGGGACACCGGTGCGAAGACCAGTCCGCGCGGTTCATCCGCGTGCCGGCCGGCCCGGGCCACGCCCTTTTCCAGGCGCGCCACGTAGCGGGCGAGGTCGGTGATCAGCACCCGGCCGCCAGAGCCGCTGCCGGTCACCCGGGACAGCCGGATGCCCAATTCCCGGGCGACCTTGCGCACGTAGGGGGAGGCCGCGGGCTCGGGACCGGCATCGGCGCCCTCGTCGGGTGCGGGAAGATCCTCCACCTCCTCGTCCTCCACGGACGCCAGCGCCGGACGGGTAGCGGGACGTGCGGCCGTCGTGGAAGCCCTGGGGGCCGCTGCCGCCGGCGCCGCTGCCGGGGCGTCCCCGGAATCCACGGTAATCAGGCGGGCTCCCACGGAGATCTTGTCGCCCTCCTTCACATGGATGGCCGCCACCGTGCCGGCGACCGGCGTGCGGATCGGGGCCACCGCCTTCTCCTGCTCCAGTTCCAGGATGGTCTGGTCGGCCGTGAGCACGTCGCCCACTTTCACGAGCAGCGTGGCCACCGTGCCCGAATCCGCCGCGTCACCCACCTTCGGAAGCTTTACGTCCATACGTTCAAACACCGAGTTTGTCGGAGGAGTGCGGCCCGGCAAAGAACTTTCCCCCCGGGTTACGGATGGGACCCTGGTCCCGGACGCCTCGTCGGAGAAAACATCGAAAATCCCCGGTGGCAACTGCGGGACAATGGACCGCATGGGCGCCGCGTTCTCCGGCACGGGCAGCCGTTCAGCGTCGAAAGCCTTCGGGAATCCATGGGCTGGTGGTCCTTCCGTCCTTGGGAATCACCTCCAGCGTTGGCAAGGGGGCCGCGGCCACAGTGCGCAGTTCCTCGTCGCTCAGCGGTTTGTCGGAGGCAAAGCGTTCCCGGACAATCAGGATCACGACCTGCACCAGCAAGGCAATCACGACCACGCTGATCCGCGGAGGGCTGTTGGTGAGGAGGAAGGCCACCAGCCCCGCGATCAGGGGCACGAGAAACGCGGTCAGGGGCATGGAGAAGGAATGGAAGGGCTCCCCGGTGTTCGCGGACTGACTGGCCGGCAGCCGGAAGGGCAGATGGCGTAGCGCCGCAAAGTACGCCACCGGCAGTGCCCAGACACTGAGATGCGTCATGGCCCCGGCGGGGTTGGACCAAGGTTCGGATCCCGCCATCCGCAGCGCCAGGAGGACAAAGAGGAGCAGCAGGACCAGGCCGGGCAGGAATCCGTCGCGGACCATGCCGCGGCCGACCTGATTGGCGGCATCGAGAACCTCCCGCGGCATCAGGGCCGTGGTGAAGAGCAGTTCAAACGCACCGTCCCGGCGGTCCTGGGCCACCGCTCCGGACACCACCAGGTGCGCCGCAAGATCCACCACCGAACACCACAGGGTCAGCGCCACCGGCAGGGCCATCCAGGACCAGGTGGCCGCTCCGGCGACTCCCACCCCGAGGGTGAGACCTGCGAGCACCCAGCGGATCCGACGCCAGCCCCCGGGTGCGGGATAGCGCGCCAGGTAGGGGTTTCCCTCCACCGGTCGGCGACGTCCGGGGCCCAGGAGGAACGGCAGGCGGCGGGACCATCCTTGCCGGCGAGAGTCGTTGGATTCAGCCCGGCGCCAGTCGCGGCAGTAGAACATTGCCGCCACCGCCAGCAGCAAGGCGCTCAGGAGTCCGATCCGGACCAGACAGGAAACGAAGGCCGCCAACGGGGCGCGCGGGCGGAAGATGTCTTTGAGGTGCCCCCAGTTGTCGGCCCCCCAGAGGATGCGCAGGAGCCCTTTGACTGCTTCCGGCAGGTAGGTTCCTGCCAGGAAGTAGATGAAAAGGGGCGCCACCAGGCCCGCCAGAATGCCGAAATACAGCAAGGCGGCTCCCGTGAGCGTCCTGCGGGCGGCTACGGACAGGATCCGGACCGATGCCAGCAAGAGGACCAGGAATCCCGGCAGCAAGGAGGCGAGGAAGGCACGATGAAACGGAACCTGATGTAAAGTGGCTCCGACCAGCATGGCAGGAAGCGCATACAATCCGATCTGTGCCGCCGCCCACAGTGAGCCGCAGGCACTTTCCAAGAAGACGCGCAGCGGCCCCAGTCCGGTGAGGCCAAGCAGCGATTGCTGTCCCGCCTCCCGGTCCCGAACGAATCCGACGGGCATCAAGGCGACGACAGCCGGCGTCAGGCTGATGATCAACTGCGGCAAATAAAACCACGGCTGAAAAACTCCGATTCTGAACATCAACAGGAAGATTCCGGTGCCCAACATCCCGAGCGCCATCCACTGCAGCGAGGCCCGCCAGAACCCGCTGCGCTGAAGGGCCAAGCGCAGCTCCCGCCGAAGCACCGGGAATTGGGTTTCGATGTCCATGATCGGCCGCGCTCAGCGTGACTGGTGCTCCGCTGCGGCGCCAGCCTCGCCTCGCAAGCGCCCCGGTGGGGCGAGGCCTTGGCATTCCGGGTGTGCGGGGCCGTGATGGCGACTGTCTCCCCAAGCAAGGATGGGACGGAGATTTGCCCCGCCCAGTGGGAGTCCGCTGCGGGGTGAGGGGGCGCGCCTTCAGGTCGCGTTTTCCAGGGGTGACGCCGGGCCGCCACGGGCCTCCACTTCCCGCGACAGGCGGTCCGTGTCGCCGGGAAGCGGCAGGGGGAGGAAGATCAGGAAGCTGGCGCCCTGTCCCGAGTCGCTGCGCACCGTGATGCGTCCGCCATGGTCCTGCACGATGCGGTCGCAGATGGCGAGGCCGAGTCCGGTGCCGTGGTCCTTGCCGTGGGTGAAGAACGGCTCGAACACGTGGGGCAGGTTCTCGGGCGGGATGCCCGGGCCGTTGTCGGAGAATTCGGTGAGGACGTGGGTTGGCGACGACTGGAAGCGCAGGGTGATGGTGGGGGAGGGGCGTCCGGCCATCGCCTCGAAGGCGTTTTGGGAAAGGTTGTGGAACACGCGCGCAAACCGGGCGCCGTCCAGGCGCAGCCGCACCCCGGGCAGCGCGCCCTCCACGACGACCTGGACGCCCCGCTGCGCGGCGCCGGTCTCCAGATCCAGCAGCGCGTCGCGGAGGAAGTCCGCGTAGCTGACCTTGGGCAGCACGGTGACCACCTGCGCGCCCCGGGTGAAGTCCACCAGCTCCTGCATCATGCGGTTCAGGATCCCGATCTGCTTCTGCACCCGGTCGCGGGCCTGGCGCCGCGCCGCCGGTGTCGCCGACTCCGCCGCGGCCATCTCGGCGGCGATGCCGATGACGTTGAGCGGATTCCGGAAATCATGCACGAAGCTGCGCACCAGCCGCTCGACCAGCGAGAGCCGCTCGTTGCGCAGGGACTCGCGGAGGAACCGGTGATTGAACTCGCGCAGACGCAGGCTGGCATCGCGCACGAGCATGGCCCCCGCCAGCGGGGTGCGCTCCACGATGCGCTGGACCAGGTCGAGGGAGACGAACACGGCTTCAAGCGCCTCCTGCACCAGCGCGGTGGCGGACCGCGGTTCGCCGTCGAACACCGCCATCTCACCGAAATAGTCCCCGGCGCCCATGTGGGACAGGATGCAGTTCTGTCCCGAGGGCAGCCGGGTCACGATGGCCACCGTGCCTTCCAGGATGATGTACAGTCCATCCCCCGGGTCCCCCTCGTGGAACACCTCGGCATCCACCGCAAACTGGCGGCGGTCGCCCTGCGAGCGGATCAGGGCCACGTCCTCGGGGGAAAGATTCCGGCAGAACCGGGAGGCGGTCAGTTCAATGCGCATGGGATGGGACCCGGCCCGGGGGGCGCGAGGCCGGGGCAGTTGTAGTGCCACCGCTCCAGGTTGCACGTCCGGAATCCTCCGGGCTACGTCCACAACTCCCGGTCCAGGGAGCGATAGCCCACCGCCTCCAGCACATCCTCCTGGGCGACGGCGTCTCGTCCGGCCAGGTCGGCAATGGTGCGGGCCACCTTCAGGATGCGGTCGTGCGCCCGGGCGCTGAGATGCATGTCACTGACGGCATGGCCCAGCAGGGCGACCGTGGCGGCATCCAGGGCGACATGCTGTTTCAGTTCGCGCGGCCCCATGCGTGCGTTGCAGGAGATGCGATGGCCGGCAAACCGCCGACGCTGGCGTTCCCGGGCGGCAATGACCCGGCACCGCACCGCGGCGCTCGCCTCGCCCGGGGCGGCGCGGCTCAGGTCGGCAAACTTCACCGGCGGCACCTGGACGTGCAGGTCAATGCGGTCGAGCAGCGGACCGGAGATCCGGCCCAGGTAGTTCTGGATCTCGCGGGGCGACGACCGGCTCTCGGACGGCATCTTGCCATCCGGCGTGGGATTCATGGCGGCCACCAGCATGAACTGCGAGGGGAAGGTCATGGTGCCCGCAGCCCGGGATATGGTGACGCGCCCCTCCTCCAGCGGCTGCCGCATGGTTTCCAGCACCGAGCGCCGGAATTCCGGCAGTTCATCCAGGAAGAGCACCCCGTGATGGGCGAGCGAGATCTCGCCCGGCGTGGGGTTCATGGAGCCGCCCAGCAGTCCGGCGTCGCTGGCAGTGTGGTGCGGCGAGCGGAACGGGCGGAGGGTGACCAGCGGACGCCCGGGCGGGAGCTGTCCGCAGATGCTGTGGATCTGCGTGGTTTCCAGCGCCTCCTCCAGGGTGAGGGGCGGCAGGATGGTGGCGAGCCGCCGCGCCAGCATGCTCTTGCCGGTGCCGGGCGGACCGATCAGCAGCAGGTTGTGACCCCCGGCGGCGGCGATCTCCAGGGCCCGCTTCACCGACTCCTGGCCGCGCACATCCGCGAGGTCCACGTCCTCGGATGGCGGCAGGGCGAAGAGGGCATCCACATCCACGCGGACCGGCTCAATCTCCAGGATCCCCTCCAGGAAGTGGGCGGCCTCGCGCAGGTTCTGGACGGGGATGACGTCCAGTCCGGCCACCACCGCCGCCTCGGCGGCGTTGTCGCGGGGCACCAGGATGCCGCGGCATCCGGAGGCGCGTGCATGCAGTGCAATGGGCAGCACGCCCCGCACCGGACGCAGCGCCCCGGTGAGGGCCAGTTCCCCGACCATCAGGTACTCCTCCAGGCTGCGCGGTTCGATCTGGTCGGTGGCGGTCAGGATGCCGACGCCGATGGGCAGGTCGAAGCTGGGTCCCTCCTTGCGCGAGTCGGCGGGGGCCAGGTTGATGGTGGTGCGTCCCATGGGGAACTTGAACCCCGAATTGGTCACGGCGGTGAGCACCCGGTCCCGGGACTCCTTCACCGCCGCATCGGGCAGTCCCACGATGACGATCGCCGTGGTGGCGAAGCTGGAGTCCACCTCGACCTCGACCGGCGAGGCCTCGACGCCCTGGACGGTGGCCGATCGGATCTGTGCAAGCACTCCGTGATCGTGGCGGCCCGCCGCGGGCGCGGGCAAGCCGGGGAGGCTCGCCAGATTTTGGGAGAGGCAGGGGAAAGGATGAATGATGAAGGATGAGGGATGAAGTGCAGCGTCTGCCACCTTCTGGGTGGATCCCATGGATGTCTCCCAGGCCCACCACTCAAATCCCGGATTTTTCTGGGGCCTGTGGAGCGGCACCGGCTACTTTTCCGTCGGTATGAGGAAGAGTGTGGGAGCAACTCCGAGGCGTGCCCGGTCGTCGAATCCGGCGAAAGAGCCGGCACCCGCGGATTCCATGGTGCCGGCGCGGATGGAGGCGCTGGTTTACCGTGGCCGCGACGACCTGCGGTTGGAGGAGGTGCCGGTTCCTCGGATTCGCGCCGACGAGGTGCTGGTGCGGGTGGAGGCGTGCGGCATCTGTCCGACGGACCTGAAAAAGATCCATCACGCGCTGGTGCCACCGCCGCGGATCTTCGGACATGAGACGGCGGGCGTCATTGTCCGGGTCGGGGATCGGGTCCGTGGATTCCAGGTGGGCGAGCGCGTGGCCGTGCACCACCATGTACCGTGTCGGACTTGTCACTGCTGCCGGCGGGGGGCGTTTGCCCAGTGCCGGCAGTATCGCCGAACAGGGGTCACGGCGGGATTCGAGCCGGCCGGCGGGGGCTTCTCCGGTTACGTGCGGGTGATGGCCTTCTGCCTTCCAGGACTGGTGCGGATTCCTCCCGGAGCCACGATGGCCGAGGCGGCGATGCTGGAACCCGTCAACACGGTGCTCAAGGGGGTGCGCGCCCTGGGGGTTCGGCCCGGAGACTCGGTGCTGGTGGTGGGACAGGGCCCGATCGGACTGCTGTTCAACCGCCTGCTGACGCTGGCGGGCGCCTCCGTGATGGCGTGCGACCCGCTGAAAGG
>JAFLEG010000103.1 GCA_017302195.1 Verrucomicrobiota bacterium | reverse complement strand
CGTAGACGGCCACGGAATAGCCAAACTCCCCGCCGGCGCCGAAGGGGCCGCGGCGGTTGTTGGAGGCCTTCAGATACGCCTGCTGAATCCACCGCCCCTCACCCCGCACGAAGACGTAGGCGGCGCCCGCCTGGGGGATGCCGTTGTCAGAACCGTCGCCGTTCACGCCGACCGCCCCGCCATCCTCCGACCGCGCCCCGATCACCACGGTGTCACCATCCACGGCGACCGCCGCGCCGAACTCATCGCTCTGGCCGGCGTTCGCCGCCTGAAGCATGGCCTGCTGCACCCACGCGCCGTCCCGTCGCACGAAGACGTAGGCCGCCCCCGGTCCCGAAGCCACGCCATTTCCGTTGGTGGACCACCCCGGCGCGCCCACCACCAGCGTGTCCCCCGAAAACGCCACGGCGGCTCCAAATTCGTCCCGTTGATGGGTGTCCGAAGCTTTGAGATAGGCCTCCTGGATCCAGGCATCCCCGGAGCGCGTGAAGACATACACGGCGCCCGCGGCGAACAGGCTGTCATCCACAGAGTCGCCATTCACCCCCGTGGCCCGGCTGCCCTCGCCCGGCGCCCCGACCACCAGCAGGTCACCCGAGACCGCCAACGCCGCACCGAAGCGATCGCGGGGATCCGCATTGCCGGCCTTGAGAAAGGCGGTCTGGCCGGGGGGATCCGCGGCTTCCAGCACCCCCAGCAGGGCGATGGCGAGCACGAACGCCAGTGAACGGGAGGAAGTCCAGGCAAGGCCCTGGAGAGAACGTGCCGCATCGGGCCGCGGCGGAGGTGCGGTGGCATGCATGGCGAATGGTCGGAAGCATAGGCCCAAGGGTGCCACGTTCACAACGGGAACGTCACCGCAGCGCCCCGGCGATTCCATGCACGCCGTGGAGGACGTTTCAGACAGGCGCAAGCGTGTGCCTGCCAGCCGTGGGCGGATCTCACGGCGCCTCGATCAAGGAACGCACGTCGTAGAGTCCGAACCAGCGCTGGCTGCCGGCGGGGGCGCCGCGCACTTCAAACGTCACGGTGTCGCCGGTGCCCGCCCATTCCGGAGAGAGCGCGATCTCCAGGACGCCGTTGCTGTCCTCGGCGCTGTGCTCCGAGACGCGATACGACAGCGCCACGCCGCCGTCCTCCCGCGACCAGCGCGCGCCGTCCAGGCTCAGATCAAACTCCAGCGCCTCGCGGTCGTTGACCCGGAGGGCGAAGCGGGCGGCCGGACTGGAGGCGAATCCCATGGCGGCGGGAAACTGCCACCGCTCCCGGACCGGGACGCGCCAGCGGACGAAGGACTGTCCATCGGTCGCTCGGCAGAAATGCATCGGCAGGGAACCCAGCCAGCTCGGGTACGGCAGCGGGGCGAAGTTGGCTCCCAGATCCGTGGGCTGGATCGGATCGCCGCTCCGGAAACGGCGACGCGAGGCGGTGATCTGCTCCACACCGGCGCCGCCAAAGGTCCCCGGACTCCACCTCAGCCAGGCGATGAGATCCGCCAACTGCTCCGGCGTCAGGTCCGCCTCCAGGCCCTCGGGCATCAGGGATCGCTCCGCGGGCGTCAGCTCGGCGATGTCCAACCGCGGTACCCGCTCCCGCAGACCCGCGGACTGCACCACGGTCAGACCGGAACAGGATTCGTCCTGCACCACACCGGTCAAAGAACGCCCATCCTTCAGCCCGATGCTCCAGGCGCGGTAGCGGGGCTCGATGGCGGCGTTGGGATCCAGAATCGCGGCCAGGAAGTCGGGTGCCGGCTTGGCACGGAAGGCGGCGAGGTCGGGGCCCACAGGGTGGCCCAGTCCCCGGACCTGATGGCACGAGGAGCACAGCCGTTCGAAATGCGCCTCGCCCGATTCCGGATTGCCCGTCAGCCGTGGCACGGGCTCAAAGCGGGCCAGCACGGCACCGCGGTCAGACTCCACCGCCGGCCAAAGCCGGTGCGCCGCGTCCCGCACCGCCTCGCGGGAGGAGGCGCGCAACTGCTGGCGCTGGGCCGGGGAGATCTCGGCGGGCGTCACCTCGCCCTGCTGCACGGCGGACAGCAGGGCCTCGGCCCAGGCATCCCGGGACAGCAGAATATCCAACAACGCCGCACGCTGGCCGGGCCCGCGCGCGGACCACCCTTCAAGAATCGCTGCGGGAAGCCGGGGCGAGGTCTGGCGCCGGAGCGCCGCCGCCACGGCGAGTCGGACCGCTGGAGAAGCGTCGGCATCCAGCAGCCGCAGCAGATCGCCACTGCGGTCCGGATCGCTCCGCGCCTTCTCTCCCAGCAACGCGATGGCGCCCACCCGGACGCCGTCGGGAGTGGCCGGATCGTGGGCCAGCGCCGTCGCGGTGGCACCCAGCGATTCCTGAAGTCCAGCCAGCGCCCCGGCCGCTTCGGGATCCGATGCGGCGCCCAGTCGGTCCATCAATTCGGGCCGGGTGGCCGGTCGCGCCAGCAGGTGCAGCGCCTCCGCCTGGGCGGTGGTGTCCAACGCCGCGTCGGCCGGAAACGACCGCCGGAGCCAGCGCGCCAGGGCGGCGTCCGCCTCCGCGGCGATCAGGGAATCCACCACCGCGCGTCGCAGTTCGGCATGCGTCTGACCGGAGCGGGACGCCGCGGCAAACTCGTCGGCAAAGGACACCGGGGAGGCCAGCACCGAGCTGAGCACCGCGGCCCGGATCCACCCGTTGGTCCCATCGGCCGCCGCAATGCGCGAGAGGGTCCGGGCGGCGGCCGGATCGGAAAACTCACCCAGGGTCAGTGCCAGTTGAAACCGCACGCCCGGATCCGGATCCCCCGCCAGGGCCAGCAATGGGGCCGGGGCGATGGAACGGTCTGGCAGGGTCTCCGCCAGGCGCACGGCGAACCGGCGCAGGCGCGGATGGGCCTCACTCCACGCCGGGGCCAGCATCCCGACATCGAGGGCATTCCATCCGCCGAGCACCGAGAGGAACTGCGCGCGCCCCTCTGCATTCTGCGCACGGGGCACCCCCTGCCGGACACGGTCCTTCAGCCCGGGCATGGTGTCCGCGCGCTCGAGCAACAGCCGGTGGGTCAGATCGCGCTCGACCCCATTCGTGGACCCCAGCAGGGCGACCCAGTCGTCGGGATTCAGACGTGTCAGATCACGCAAAGGCCGGGTGGGGGCGTCCACGGAGACGATCCGCCAGAGACGTCCCGTGCCCTCGCCGGCCCGGACATCCAGCTCGCGCAGGCGGTCCTCCGGAATCCAGCGCGGGTGCTCCACCACGAAGCGGTGGAAATCCACCACCCACAGGGCGCCATCCGGACCCGTGCGCACCTCGACCGGACGAAACCACGAGTCGGTGCTGGCCAGGAACTCCGCGGCGACCTCTTCCGGAGCGCGCCGTTCGCGGAAGGTAGGACCGTCAGCCTCCAGCACGGCGCGCCGGATCAGATTGTGCACCGGCTCGCAGATGAAGGCGTTGCCATGCAGCGATTCCCCCAGGAGGACGTCCCGATAGATTTCCGGACCGCAGGCGCTGGTGAGACGGTTGGCGGTGTGGGGATCGTTGAAGCGCTCCAGCGTGCGGCTGGCGGGAAACAGTCGCGCAGCATCCCCCTCGCCCCGGAGCACCTGCCGCGCGCCCGCACCGGCACCGTGGGGATTGCGTCGGGCGTATCGGTCGGGCAGCGGGAAGTGCCACAGCAGGGTGCTGTTGTCGTTGCCGAACCACTCGTCGAAATCGTCCCGCGCCCGCCCCTGCTGGCTCACGCCCGCCAGCGCCTCGAACTCCCCGGTGTCCGGACGGAAGCGAAAGTCGCGGTTCTGGCAGTCCACGATCTGCCCGGTCCGGATCACGGTGACCTTCCCTCCGAAGATCCCGCCGGACCCATGCACCCAGCCATCGAGCCCCCAGCGCAGTCCGTTGACCCGCGCCTGGAAATTGTGGGTGGCGAACCCGCTCAGCAGCCGTTCCGCCGTCCATCCAGCGGCCGGCTGACATCCCACGGCGGACTCGGGATCTCCCGGGTGGCGGGGATGAATCCACCAGACATCGGGCGCCGCACACACCAGCACGCCATCGCGCCACGTCATCAGTCCGGTCGGAAATGGCAGCGCACCGGCGATCACCTCGGCGCGATCCAAACGTCCGTCGGCCGTGTCATCCCGGAGCCGTTTCACCTGCCCGCCGGCAATGCCGTCCCCGCCGAGGCCCGACGGATAGTCCCGCATCTCGCAAACCCACACCGAACCGTCGGTGGCGAAATCCATGGCCACCGGGGAATCCAGCAGCGGCTCGGCCGCGGCCAGGTCCACGCGGAATCCGGGCGCCACGCGGAACGCGCCCCGGGATTTCTCCGGGGAGCGCGCGGGCGGACGCTCCGCGTCGCGTGGATCGAGACGGTAGCCGGCCGGCAGCAGGTCGCGCACCGTGCCGAGGATCTGATCCTCGATGTCGGGGGAGAGCTGCTGCGGACGGTCATAATACCACAGCGAGGACTCGGCCTCGTATCCGCCCTCGCCCAGGATCCGTCGGGACGGGATGTAGCAGGGCACGTCGTTGGCGTAGGCGTTGATCCAGACCCGGTCGGGATCCAGCTCGCGCTTGAGGCGGAGCGAATAGTCCACCACCACCTCGCCGCCGAGGAACACCATGGCCAATTGATCGCCGAAGGCCCAGGTCTGGACCGGATACGGCAGCGATTCCGGCAGCGGGGTCCCGGCATCCAGCCGGGCCAGCCATTTGCGGGCGTGGTGGCCGACGATCCCGGAGTTGGTGGCGCGCTGCTCCCATTGGGCGCGGGTGAAGTGCGTCTGGAAGGGCAGCGGGATGATCTTCAACCGGCAGGAAGGCGCGGCGGTCAATGGCGTCAAGGGCAGCGCGAGCAGGCGCCGGGCTTCAGCCGCGATGGCCGCGCCGTGACGCTCCACGAGTTCCACGGTGCCGCGGGGATCCGGATTGGAATCCGCGCCACATCCGATCGCGACCAGCGCCACGACCCCCGGTGCCTCCCGCTCGAGGGCCAGCGCGGCCGTGCCCGCCCAGTCGCCGTGAGTGGCATTCACCTCGCCGCCGAGGGTGGTGCAGTGACAGGCGTAGCTCACCAGGACCGCGCGCAGCCGCCCCTCCGGTGAGGTGGCCCGCAGCAGGGGCAGGTCGTGATCCACCGGACCGCCGGCCGTGCGTCGGTTTTTGGCAAACCGCGCCGCCCCCTGTCCCCAGGCCAGTCGCGCCGGCTGGCGGTCCTTCAGCGCGGAGGCCGCCGCCTCCTGAACACGACCCACCAGGAAACGCGTGTAGGCGTCCACGGCCTCCTGATCGGCCGGCGCGATGTCCACGGCGAAAATGTTCGGCGCGGCGCCGCTGAGGCAGGGGGCGCTGTGCGTGTGCGTCACCGTCAGGGCGATGCGTTCCGGGGCCAGGTGCAGCCCGGTGGCCAGTCGGGTCCGGATGTCCTCCGCCACCGCGGCGGGCAGGATGCAGTTGTCGAGGGTGATGAGCAGCGCGGCCTCGGGATCCGCTCCGATGGCCAGCGCGCGGGCGTAAATGGGCTGAAGGATCTGGGTGGGGGCCGGGGACTGGGCCCGGGCCGCATAGCCCATGAGGCGGACGGCATTGGTGGGGGAAATCTCGACCCGCGCGGCGCCCACGGGAATCAGGACGTCTTCGGCGGCGCGGCACATTCCCGCCAGCAGCACCGCCGACAACAGCACCGCGACCAGGCGGAGTCGGCCCGAGATCAGCGTTTCCATTGCCAGTCCTCCCCGAAGAATCCTGCCGCCTCGAGGCGTCCGGCCGCACGCGAGGTCGGCGGCTGGGTGATGTCCAGCACCGCCCAGTCGGGCAGCTTGGGCGTCTGCCGGGCATTGTTCAGATAGTCATACTCCCGGAAGGTGAAGCCGCTGTTGAGGACCACATAGCGCTCGGGATTCAACGGGTTGGGATACACCTCCACCGCGACATAGCGATCCGCCGGGTAGTTGGCCTCCGGGGTATGCACACCCGTGGCATCCCAGCGCACGCCCAACCGCGAGGCCACACGCCCGATCAGGGCATTGCTCTGCGGATCCCCCCAGAGCACCAGGTGGTGCGCCGCCTGGTCGGCGTCCGTGACCGCCGTGTCGTCCTTCACGCGGACGTCTCCCCGGTACTGCCGCCGCCAATGTTCGATGGCATGGGCCATTTCATTCGTCGCCCAGGCGCCCACCGCCGCGTTCAAGGGCGGTCCGGTCGGTCGCACAAACAGGAAGGAATCCATGAAGGCGTCGTCCACCGGACCCTGCAGGCCGTGGCGCTTGCGCAGACCGCCGGACGGGCGTGAGCCGATCTCCCAGGCGCCGTTCATTCGGTGCAGCAGGGCGGTCCAGGAGCGGTCGGACTCCGGTGTGGGGCCGCGGAGCGTGACGCCGCCGATCCGGATGCCGACGGGCCGCGACGGATCGAAGGGACTGAGACCCGGCGGCAGGTGCAGGGTCAGTGCCTCCACGTTGGTCACCACCAGATCCACGCGCTGTTCCTCCGGCTGCAGCAGAGCGTCGGTGTAGGCCAGGTCCCAGTGACGCCCCAGCGCCTCCAGGGTCACCCACGCCTGGGTCGGATACCGGAGTGTCGGCGTGAGGAAGCGCACCCGGCGGGGCAGCGGATCGCGTCCGCGCAGCGCGATGGCGTCCACACGGCGGTTGATCTCCGCCCTGGCCCCGCGCTCGTAGCTGTGTCCGGTCTTCGGACCCACGAGGTGCGTCAGTTCCAGTCCCCAGGACGCCATCGCGGACGCCATCGCATCCGCCGCCTGCTTCTGCCGGTCGTCCGCCCCGCTGTAGGCGACCAGCGGCACCATGCCGGCGTTGAGCGCGACGGCCGTGGCATCATGCAGTTGCCAGAGCTGCTGTTCCCAGGGCGCGGGCTTCAGCGTTTCATTCTGGAACACCTTGAGAAACTCCGCCGTCTCGCTGAAGCCGGCCCCCGGCGCCGCCGCCGCCCAGACGCTGGCATGATGCAGCGCGGTGTGCCAGCAGGCCGCCCCTCCGAGGGAGAAGCCGCGCACCACCAGGCGGTCCTCATCCACCGGAAACCGCCGGCGGGCGTCCGCCAGCGCCTCCCAGAGATCGGTCTCCCCGGCGAAGCGCGACCCGTTGCAGTAGCGTCCGTAGGGATGCAGCACGAAGGCGTTCGGCGGCGTGAACTCGCCGCGGTTCCGCATCCGGTCGGTGCAGAAGGCCAGCTCGCTCAACTGCTCCCCGCGGCCGTGGAACCAGACGTCCAGGCGGAAGGCATGGGGACTGCGCGGGGCGAAGGTGTCCGGAATCACCAGCCCGTACGGCTGCACGGAATCGTCAATCCGGGAACGGTACCCGAGCACGGTCGGCCCCGGGGTCTCCAGCCAGGGCGTCCGCCCCTCGCGCAGCGCCGCGGCGCGCGCCCGGGCGGCCTCCAGCAGGGCCTGTGCGGACGCCACCTCATTGGTGCGGAAGAACTCGTCATGGCGCAGCGCCCAGTCCACCGCCTTGTGCAGCGCTTCGACATCCGGCAGGACACCCAGCAGGGCGGGCCGGTTCGTCAGGGCCGGCCGCAGGGATTCCAACTCCGCGGCGAGCGTCCGGACCCCCTCGCTCAGTGCCGCGCGATCCGCGTCGGGAATGGCCAGGCCGGGCGGCGGGATGCGCCGGACCTGCTCCGCCCGGTTGTCGGCCGGCCCGTCGGCCACCAGGCGCATCAACCACAGGCAAGACACCAACCCTCCGAGGACCAGTCGCATGGCGTGATGAAGCCAACTTCGTCCCCGGATGGCACCCCGTTTTTTCCGACGTGCCCGGGACGGACGCGTTGGTGCTTCCCGCGATGCCCGCCGTTCCTCCATGGGCGCCAGGATTCAAATGGGGTCGGGGGGGAACGCGACCCTACCAACATTTGGTAGGGTCCGGGCTTCCGCACGACCCCAACTTTCCCCGATGCGCATGTGGAGTCGCGGCGGGGAACGGGGGAGGCGTTGCGCGTTGGTGCTTCCCGCGATGCCCGCCGTTCGTCCACAGGCGCCGCGGGATTGAATGGGGTCGAGGTGGAACGCGACCCTACCAAGGTGTTGCGGGACTCGTCTTCGCGAGATCCGATTCCTTTGTGTCCTTCGTGTCCCCGGTGTGAGGCATCTCCGTGTGAACTCATCCCTCCAAGGCTTGCCGTGCATCGGGAACCGGCGTTGGGTTTCGGCACATCATGGATCTCGGACTGAAGGACAGGGTGCTTCTGGTCAGCGGCGGCGCCCGCGGCATCGGGGCGGCGACGGTGCGCATGGCGGCGGCCGAAGGCATGCGGGTGGCCTGGGCGGATCGCGATGACGAGGCGGGACGGGCGCTGCTCGCAGAAATCCCGGACGGCTGCTTCATCGAGGGGGACCTTTCCGACGACGCTGTCTGCGCCCACGCCATTGCCACCACGGTGAAGTCCCTGGGGCGCCTCGACGTGCTGGTCAACAACGCCGGCGTCAACGACAGCGTGCCCCTCACCGCCCCGCCGGCCGAATTCCTGGCCTCCCTGCGGCGCAATCTGCTGCCCGCCTTCGCCCTCACCCATGGGGCGCGCCCGCACCTGGTGGCAGCCCATGGCGCCATCGTGAATCTCAGCTCCAAGGTGGCGACCACCGGACAAGGCCGCACCTCCGGCTACGCCGCCTCCAAGGGCGCCATCGAAGGCCTGACCCGCGAGTGGGCCCTGGCTTTGGCGCCGGAAGGTGTCCGGGTGAACTGCGTCATCCCGGCCGAGTGCGACACCGACCAGTACCGGCGCTGGTTTGCTTCCCAGCCGGATCCGGTGCTGGCCCGGTCCCGCGTCGAGTCCCTGGTCCCCCTGGGACGCCGCCTTACCACGGCGGATGAGATGGCCTCCGCCATCCTCTGGCTGGCCTCGCCCCGCGCCGGCCACATCACCGGCCAGTTCCTCTTCGTGGACGGCGGCTACACCCACCTGGATCGCGCCGCCAGTTCCGCCCATGCGTGGTAGGCTCTGGTCCGCACCCAACCCTGCATGATTCCTCCACTCCGCGGACTGGCAGCTCGGCGCGCGCTTTTCCCAGTTCGGCGCCCAGGCCGGCACGCTGCGCCAGGCCCGGCTCACCACGCTCCGGAAAACGCTGGCCCGCGCCACCGACCGGCAGGCCGACGCCTTCCTGATTGCCGGGGATCTCTTTGAGGACAATCAGGTGGACGATGCACTCGTCCGCGAGACGCTCGATCTCTTCCAGGCGCACCCGGCTCTTCCCATCTTCATCCTCCCGGGGAACCACGATCCGCACACCGGTCCGGACTCCGTCTGGCAGCGCCGGGCCTTCCTCAACGCCCCGGCCCACGTCCACGTGCTCCGCGAGGCCGGCGTGATTCCCCTGGCCGGCGACGCCCGCCTGCTGGCCGCGCCGCTTCACCAGAAGCAGTCCACGACCGATCCCAGCCTGAAGCTGGCCGAACTCGCCGCCGGCCTGCCCGCCGATGCCCTCCGGATCGGCATCACCCACGGGGCACTGGCCATCGAGTCCCGGCATCAGCCCAACGATTTCCCGATCGCCCTCAACGCCGCCTCGCGCGCCGGACTCGACTACCTCGCCGTGGGCCACTGGCACAACTGGCTCGACGGCACGGATGGCGGCCGGATGGTCATGCCCGGGACACCCGAGCCGGACCGCTTTGGCAACGACGACAGCGGGCATGTCGCCTGGGTCGAGATCCCCGGCCCGGGTCAGGCCCCACGGGTGGAGAAAATCCCCGTCGCCACGCTTGCCTGGCGTTCGCTGACCTTCGAGTTCCTCCACGAAGCGGCGGCACGGGCCGCGCTGGCATCCGCTCTGGCGCAACTCGCCCCGTCCGCCGCCCAGACCGTCCTCCGGGTCGTGCTCACCGGAACCGCCTCCCCGGACGCGCT
>JAFLEG010000102.1 GCA_017302195.1 Verrucomicrobiota bacterium | reverse complement strand
GGGAGACCGTGGAGCGTTACCTGGACCTGCTGGAACGGTCGTTCGTCGTTTTCCGCCTGCGCGCCCTCAGCCGGAATTCGCGCAAGGAGATCGCCAAGGGCCGCAAGGTCTATTTCTACGACCTCGGCATCCGGAACGCGCTCATCAAGAACTTCAACGAGGTGTCTCTCCGCGCCGACATCGGCGCGCTCTGGGAGAACTTCTGCGTGGTCGAGCGCCTGAAGCACAACCACTACACCGGGCGGCTGGTCAACCCGTGGTTCTGGCGCACCTACGACCAGAAGGAGCTGGATCTGGTGGAGGAAAGCGACGGGAAGTTCGCGGGCTTCGAGTTCAAGTGGGGCCATGCTCCGGCGCGCGGAGCCAGGGCCTTTGTCGCCGCGTATCCGGGCAGCGCCGTCGCGGTCATCGAGCCAGGCAACGTGTGGGATTTCGCCGGCGTGCCCGTCGCGGGAAACTGACGGGAGTCCACCCGCTTCACGGCTGGTCGTCGTCGCCGAGGGGGCGGAGCCAGATGTTGCGGAATCGGACCGGGTTGCCGTGTTCGTAGAGTTCGAGGTAGCCCGTCGGTCCGTGCGGCTTGTTGTAGTTGCCCAGGGCACGATAGGGCGTGTTGCCGTAGAGTTCCCGGCGGTGATGCACGACCACACCGTTGTGCAACACGGTCACATAGGCCTTCTTCACCAGCTTGCCGGCGGCGTCCCAGCGCGGACCCTCGAAAACGATGTCGTAGGTCTGCCACTCACCGGGCCCCCGGGAGGCGTTCACCAGCGGCGGGCTCTGGCCGTAGATGGCGGCGCACTGGCCGTCGGCGTAGGTCTCGTTCTGGTAGGAATCGAGCACCTGGATTTCGTAGCGGCCGAAGATGTTCACGCCGTTGTTGCCCCGGCCCTGGCCGCTGCCCTGGACCTCGCTGGGCGTGGCGAATTCGAGATGGAGCTGGAAGTCGCCGAACTCGTCCCGGGTGCGGATGCGTCCGCTCTTGGTGGTCTCCATGTAGCCGTTCTGCAACTTCCACTTCACCTCGGCGCCCTTCTCCCCCTGCCATTTGGCGAAGTCGGTGCCGTCGAACAGCACCACGGCATCCGACGGCGCCGGCACGCCCTGGCTGAACGTCGCGCCCGGGGTGATCACCCGGGGCTTGGGACGCGCGGGATCGTGGACGTGCCATTTGCCGTCGGGCTGCATCGGGGTGTCGGTGTACCCCTCGGCGGCGCGGGCGGTGAACGCAAGGACAGCGGCGACGGCAGCGAGGCCACGAAGCGAACGGAAGGACATGGGTGGGAAGGATGAACAATGAAGGATGAGGGATGAAGTGAAGACCGAGCCTTCCCCGGAGGAAAGTGAAGGATGCATCGGTCTGCGAAGAATTTTCGCCCGCGACATACAAATGGGCGGATGTCAGTGTCATTTCCTTCGAGTGGTGAGCGATCCGGTCGTCAATGAGGAAGCCTGTGCGACGCTGTACGAGACGTCGGCGGCGCGGCTGATCCTGTACGGGCGCAGCCTCGGGCTGAGCCACTCGGAGGCCGAGGACGTGGTCCAGGAGGTGTTCGTGGCCCTGCTCCGCCTGCCGGAAATGCCGGACCGGCCCGCGCACTACCTGGTCCGGGCGGTCCGCAACCGCGCCCTCAATTTCCGCCGTTCCCTGCTGCGCCGCTGGACCCGCGAGTTTGAATCGGCCCGCTGGTTTGAATCCGGCCCCGACGAGTCCGCGCAGGAGCGGGCCGCCATGCGCTGCCTGGAGACCCTGCCGGCCGACCAGCGCGAGGTGATCGTGCTCAAGATCTGGCACGGGCACACCTTCGAGGAGATCGGCGAACTCCTGGACCTTTCGCCGCACACCGCCGCCGGACGCTACCGCTACGGCATGAACAAGCTGCGGACCTGCCTCCGCGACACCGATCCCCAGTCCTCCCATGAACTCGCCCCATCCCTCGACGGACCCTTGGGAACAGCCCCTGGCTTCCTGGACCCCGCGTAAGCCCTCGCCGGCCCTGCGACGCCGGATCTTTGGTAGGTATGCCGATCTGCCCGCCCCGCCCGAGGTGACCCCCGTGGCCCGCGGACTCGCGTGGCTGGTGCCCGCCCTGGGCACGGCGGTGATCATTGGCACCATGGTGGTGGGTCCGGCGCACCCGCAGGCGGGTGGATTCACCGGACATCACAGCGCGGAAATGGCAGCGCTCGATGCCGCGGCCGCCCAGAGCTTCCAGAACACCCTGTCCTCGCCCGGTTTTGCGTGGACAAACACCGCACCCGGACCGTCCACTAACGGGTCCCTGCGCGGCCTGAATTAAGGCTCCCCTTTCCGGCCCCGCACTGACTCCCCTGCGCCCCTGATTCCATGGCGAATTCCAAGCCGTCTCCATCTCCATCCCCGAACCGCGTCCCGGCCCCGACCCCGGCGACCGACCGCAAAGTCACTCCCGTGGCCACCGAGCCGGCGCCGCCGTCGGGCGGACGTCTGTACCGCCCGGTGGACTGGCTGACCTTCGCGGTGGTGACCGTGGTGATGCTCGTCACCTACCTGCTCACCATCGCCCCCGACCTCACCCTCGAGGACTCCGGGGAACTGGCGGTGGGGTCCATGTACGCCGGCGTGCCCCATCCGCCGGGCTATCCGCTGTGGACCATCTATTCCTGGGGATTCACCAAGCTGCTGCCGTTCTCCAGCATGGCCTGGCGCGTCGCGGTGTCGTCCGCGGTGGCCGCCGCCTTCTCCGCCGGCCTGGTCGCGCTCATGGTGTCCCGGGGCAGCAGCCTGATCCTCGAGAGCATTGACCTGTTCAAGGACCTCTCCCGCCGGTGGGAGAATCCGCAGTGCTTCGTGTCCGGACTGGTCTCCGGGCTGCTGATCGGATTCAACGGCTTCATCTGGAGCCAGGCGGTGATCGTGGAGGTGTACACCCTGGCGGTGCTGACCCTGGTGCTGACCCTGGTGTTCCTCATGCGCTGGAGCTACGCGCCGGAGCAGCGGCGTTACCTGTACGCGGCGTTCTTCATCTTCGGACTCTCCTTCGCCAACCATCAGACCCTCATCGTGGGCGCCATGGGCATCGAGGTGGTGGTCGCGATGGCCGACCGGCGGCTGGGACGGGACCTCTTCCTGGGCAATGCCGTGATCTGGGCCCTGGGCCTGCTGGGACACTTCAGCGGGAAGATCCAGACCTTCACCCAGAATCCCTCGCTGCTGATCATCTTCAACCTGGTCGGCATCGGGTCGGCGGTGGCGGCCGCCTATCTGGCCGCCCAGACCGGCCGCATCGGGGACCGGCTCCACATCGGGGCGCTCTGCGGGCTGCTGTGGTTCCTGGGGGCGCTGATCTACCTCTACATGCCGGTCGCCTCGATGACCAATCCGCCCATGAACTGGGGCTATCCCCGCACGGCGGAGGGATTCATCCACGCCTTCACCCGCGGCCAATACGAGAAGACCACGCCCACCAGCGATCCGGTGCAGTTGATCCGGCAGTTGGTCATGTACGCCGAGGGCGCCCGGGAGGAGTTCAACTGGGCCAACCTGATGATCGGCCTGGTGCCCTTCGCCTTCCTGAACCGGATGCAGAAGCGGGAGCGGGGATGGATCCTCGGCCTGACAACCATCTACCTCTGTCTGGCCGTGCTGCTGCTGTACCTGCTCAACCCGGGCGTGGACAAACAGAACCGCGACCTGGTGAAGGTGTTCTTCACCACCTCGCACGTCATCATTGCGCTGGCGGTGGGCTACGGACTGTCCTTGGTCGGCGCCCTGATCCTCACCCAGTACGAACGCTACCGGTTCCCCCTGCTGATGGGTGCGGCGGTGGCCTGTGCCTTCAACCTGTTCGAGGTGGTGGGCATCTACAGCGAGACGGTGTTCCCCATCCTCCGTGCGGCCGGGCTGCTCAGCCTGCTGCTCTCCCTGTGCTTCCTGGTGCTCATCGTCTTCCAGCGCGAGCGGGCGCGCCTCGCGCCCTTCCTGATGGTGTTCGCGCTGATCCCCTTCGACTCGGCGCTGTCTCACTGGGCGGACAACGAGCAGCGGCACCACTATTTCGGATACTGGTTCGGACACGACATGTTCGAGCCGGGCATGGACACCCCGGTCGCGCCCGCGCCCAAGTCCACCAACGGCCAGCCGCTCTATCCCCCGATGGCGCGGGATACCGTGCTCTTCGGCGGCACCGACCCGGGCCGCTTTGCGCCGACCTACATGATCTTCGCCGAGAGCTTCACGCCGCCCGAGGACCGCCTGAACCCGAAGTTCGACCGGCGCGACGTGTACATCATCACGCAGAACGCCCTCGCCGATAACACCTACCTGGACTACATCCGCGCGCACTACGAGCGCAGCGCCCAGAAGGATCCGCCCTTCTTTCAGGGCATGCTCAACGATGCCCGGTCGGCCTCGCGCGGACGCACCAACTTCCTGGCCCGTCTGGCCGCCCCGCTGGACCGCTACTTCACGGATCTCGGCGCCCGCATCGAGAAGGAGCGGCGTGCCGGCAGCTCGATGTTCCACCCCTCGGACTTCACCGACTTCGCCTCCCTGCAGACCACGCTCAAGTCCGGCAGCGACCCGCTGTCCACCTACCTGCGGGAGCAGTTGGGCCCCGAGCCGCTCGGTTCCGCCGAGGCGTTGGCGTCGGGATTGAACCGCCTGATCCAGGGACCGTCGTTGTATGACGCGCCCGGACGCTTTGCCCAGGTGACCCTGAGCCCGCGGCTGCTGCGCTTCGCGAAGCAGAATCCGCCCACCTTCAACCGCATCCGGCTCAACCGTGAACTCCTGGAGGCCGCCTATCCGGGCAAGATCGCCGTCAGCCTGGGCGGGCTGTATCCCGACATGGAGATCCACATCCCCACGCCGGAGGAGGCCTCGCGCTGCTTCCAGGACTACACCGCCGACGCCGCGCAGCGCTTCCAGCGGAACGAACTCGATCCCGGCGAGGACGTGCGCATGCTGCCGGACGGCCGCGTTTCGGTGACCGGACAGGTGGCGGTCATGGCCATCAACGGACTGCTGACCAAGGTCATCTTCGACCAGAATCCCGACCATGAGTTCTACATCGAGGAGAGCTTCCCGCTGAAGTGGATGTACCCGCACCTGGTGCCCTACGGCATCATCATGAAGATCGAGCGGAATCCCGTGGCGGAGCTGTCGGCGGAGGTGCTGGCCGACAACCACGCCTTCTGGAGCCAGTACGCCAAACGCTTCATCGGCGACTGGATCACCTACGACACGCCGACCTCCGAGGTGGCCGACTTCGCGCTGCGCACCTATCTCCGGCGGGATCTCACCGGATTCCAGGGCGATCCCAAATTCGTCCGTGACAAGCAGGCGCAGAAGGCCTTCAGCAAGCTGCGAAACGCGCAGGGCAAGAGCATCTTCAGTTGGCGGGCCCAGCGGGCCATGGAACAGCCGGAGCTCCAGCAGCGCTACCTGCGTGAGGCCGAGTTCGCGCTGAAGCAGGCCTTTGCCTTCTGTCCGTACAGCCCGGAGACGGTGTACAACTACGCCTCGCTGCTCGCGGGCATGGGCCGATACGAGGACGCCGCCCGCGTGGCCGAGGTCTGCGTCACCTTCGACCCCGACAACGCCGGCGTGCGGGACCTGCTCCGGCAACTGGAGGGACTGCGCGGCGCCAGTCCGCCTGCGGCGCTGGATCTCAAGGGCCTGGAGGAGACCGAGCGCCTGTTCCGGGCGCAGCCGACCAACGCCGACCTCGGATTCAAGCTCGCGTCGAGCTACTTCCAGTCCAGCCGCAGCAACGCCGCCATGGCCGTGCTGGAGGAGATGCTTACCAATGCCTCCAGCGACACCCGCACCCTCATCTCGCTGGCGCAGGCCTTCCAGACCATCAACCGGATTGACAAGATGGAGGACGCCCTGACGCGCTTCGCCCAGAAGATGCCCGACAGTCCGGAGGCCTGGTTTGACCTCGCCGCCATCCTGGCCGCCCAAAACAAGAAACCGGGTGCCCAGTCCAACCTGAACACCGCCATCCGCCTCAGCGACGCGCGGCGCGCACGGGATCCCAAGGCCCGCGACCTGCGGGATCTGTACAAGACCGACCCCCGGTTTGAGCCGGTGCGGGGCGAACTGGCGCTGCCGTGAGTTTGCGGCGTTGAGTTGGAAGTGACGTCCCACGGCGGAGCGCACGGCCTGCTGGAGCCCACCGCCCCGGTTCCGGCCATGGCGTTGATGAAAACGCGGCCCGGGAATGGGAGGGTGCTTTGGCCCGTTGCTGCAATTGGGGAGGACCATCCGGTGTCGTCCTCCGAAGTCCTTCCTTGGCGACATCCGGGACTTCACCCTACAACCGCCCCGTGGCTCTCGCCGCCTACCTGCTCACAGCGCTCGTTGCCTACCTGATCGGCTCGGTACCCTCGGGGTATCTGGTCGCCCGCGCCCGCGGGGTGGACATCCGGGCACATGGTTCCGGCAACATCGGCGCCACCAACGTCCTGCGCGTCCTCGGCAAGCCGGCGGGCATCTTCGTGCTGGCCGCGGATGCCTTGAAGGGAGCGCTGGCCGTCCTGCTGTCCCCCGCCCTGTTCCGGACGCCGGGATTCTTTCCCGGCTGGGTGAGTCCGGAGGAAGTTCAACTCTATCTGCCCCTGGTCGCCGGCATCGGAGCCATCCTCGGACACACCTACACCTTCTGGCTCGGATTCCGGGGCGGGAAGGGCGTGGCCACCTCGGCCGGTGTGCTCGGCGCCCTGGTTCCGGTGGCCTTCCTCATCACCCTCGCCACCTGGATCCTGGTGATTGCCGTCAGCCGCTTTGTGTCCCTCGGCAGCGTGGTGGCGGCCGCCATCCTGCCCCTGGCCACGGCGCTCACCGGCAACCACTGGCCCCGGGTGGCGCTGACGGCGGTCATCGGACTCCTGGTCATCTGGCGCCACCGCGGCAACCTGCAGCGGCTGCGCGCCGGCACCGAAGCGCGGCTGGGCGCTCCCCGCCCTGAGACCCCGCCGCAGGCGCCCACGTCTTCCGCCCCCCCCTCATGAATCTCACCATCGTCGGCGCCGGCGCCTGGGGAACAGCCCTCGGGCTGGTCCTCCAGCAGAACGACCACCGCATCACCGTCTGGGGCCACGATCCGGCCCACCTCGCCGAGGCGGCCGCCGCCCTGGAGAACCGCCGGTACCTGCCGGGCGTGCCCCTGCCCCCGGCCTGGCGGTTCGAGCCCGATCTCGACGCCGCGGTCCGGGACGCCGAGGGCATCATCCTGTCCGTGCCCTCCCGGGCCCTGCGAGATCTGTCAGCCCGATTTGGCGGATTCCAGGGACTGGTGGTGAGCACCACCAAGGGACTCGAGCATTCGACCGGATTGACCATGTCCGGCGTGCTCTCGGAGACCGTCCCGGGCGCGCGCATCGCGGCGTTGTCAGGCCCCTCCCTCGCCGCCGAAGTGGCACGCAACGCCCCCACGGCGGTGGTGACGGCGAGCCGGGATGCGGAGACCGGACGGCAGGTGCAGGGACTGTTTCACCGCCCCACCTTCCGGGTGTACACCAGCAGCGACGTCACCGGCGTGGAACTGGGCGGTGCCCTGAAGAACGTGATCGCCATCGCGGCCGGCGCCTGCGACGGCTTCGGGTTCGGCAACAATTCCAAGGCGGCGCTGGTGACCCGCGGGCTGGCCGAAATGACCCGCATCGGAATGGCCCGCGGCGCCCGTCCTGAAACCTTCGCGGGGTTGAGCGGCATGGGAGATCTCACCGTGACCTGCTTCAGTCCGATGAGCCGCAACCGCAGCTTCGGCGAGCGGATGTGCCGGGGCGGTTCGCCGGCGGAACTGCTGGCAAGCCAGGCCTTCGTCGTCGAGGGCTATCCCACCACCCAGAGCGCCCATGCCCTGGCGCAGCGGCTGGGTCTGGACGCCCCGATCACGGCCGAAATCCATGCGGCCCTGTTTGAGGGCAAGGATCCGCGTCAGGCTGTGGCCGACATCCTCGGACGCGGCTCCAAGGCGGAACGCTGAGCCCCACCTCGAATCGCATGCCCGTGCCTCCCCCCACCGCCGCCTCGGCCAGCGTCCGCGTCCCGGGAACCACCGCCAACCTTGGCCCCGGATTCGACACCCTCGGCATCGCCCTGCGTCTGCACAACCGCGCCACGGTCACCCGGCGTCCGGGCCGCGATGTGGTGCTGGAATCCTCCGTGGAGGAATCCGCCCGGGCCGGAGCGACCCGGCTGCTGGCCGAGGCGGCGGACCGGTTCTTTCGCCAGGCCCGCATCCGCCCGTTCGGGATCTCCATCCGCCTGTCCGGTGACGTCCCCATTGCCCGCGGACTGGGATCCAGTGTCACGGCGCGCCTCGGATGCCTCGGTGCCCTCAACCGCCTGTGCGGCGACCCGCTCACCCGCGATCAGTTGTTCCAGGCGGTCAGTGACCTGGAGGGGCATCCTGACAACGCAGCCCCGGCCGTGTATGGCGGCTTCACGGCATCCACCATGGTTGGGAACCAGGCGCGAACCGTCCGGTTTCCCGTCACCCCCAGGGCCCGCTTTGTCACGCTGATCCCCCGCTTCGAGATCAGCACGCCGATGGCGCGGCAACTGGTGCCCCAGACGTTTTCCAAGGCGGATGCCGTGCACAACCTCACCCGCGTCGCCCTCATCACCGCCGCCTTCGCGAGCGGCGACCTGAAGGCCCTGCGCGGGTGCTTCGACGACCGCATCCATCAGCCCTACCGGGAGACACTGATCCCCGCCCTCAGCCGGGTCATTCAGGCCGGGGAACGCGCCGGGGCGCTGGGAGGCTGGCTGAGCGGCAGCGGCTCCACCATCATCTGCCTGACCCTGGATAAACCGGAGTCGGTCGCCCGTGCCATGCACGCGGAACTTCCCGATGCCGACCTGCATCTCCTGTCCGCCGATGCCCGTGGTCTGACGCCCGCCTGAGGCCTCACCGCTTGAAGGCGATTTTCCAGACGGCCGACGATGTCCCAGGTCGGATCAATCGCACCCCGCATTGCGGCGCGTTAACGATTAGGATTTGGGAACTTTCATCAAAGAATCCCCACAGCGCTCCTGCGACGGAACCGTCTGCGATTTCGCGAATTAAGTCGTTGACTTTGACCGCCGCTTTGCTGAAATGACGGCCGTTCGCCAATGAAAAATCTAATCAGTGCAATGGCGGTGGGTGGATGCCTCGCAGCGGCTCAGGCGGCCACTTGGGATGTCACCCTCGAAGTCAACGGCCTCAACGGTGGCAATGAGGTGGATCCCAACAACTCCACAGCCCAAGGCGGCACTGTGGGAATTGGCATCCGATACGACGACACTTCGAACACCCTGACCATCAACGCGGCCTATGGCGTGTTCGGATGGAATCCGCTGACCGGCGACTATACCGGCTCCCATTTGCATCTTGGCGCGGCTGGCGAAAATGGCCCGGTGCTTGTGGATCTGGCTTCGATCCACATCCCGTTCAGTGCCCGTTCCGGTTTCTATTCCGGCGATGTGCAACTCACCTCCGCGGCCGCCGAGGCGCTGGTTGCCGGCAACGTGTACATGAACATCCACTCGTCCGCCTTCCCTGGTGGAGAGATCCGCGGTCAGTTGACCGTGGTTCCCGAGCCCGAGACGATTGCCCTGGCGGTTCTCGGTTTCGGTGCGCTGATCTGGATGACCCGTCGCAATCAGGCCTGATTGGGTTGCATTGATTTTCTCAAGAAAACTCCGGCTCCGGCCGGAGTTTTTTTTTATGCCCCGAATCGTCGTGATGCGCGACGACACCGGCCTTGTGCCCCTGCGTTGCGTGCGCCCGGATTGCACCAGCGAATTCCCTCCCATCCGTGGGAGTCACACGAGCAGCGAGGCGAGATCCGTGTTCCTGACAGTGGACTTCGGGCAATGCCTTCCCGCAGAATCTCGCGACACATGATCCCCTTCCGCCTGCTG
>JAFLEG010000101.1 GCA_017302195.1 Verrucomicrobiota bacterium | reverse complement strand
CGGGGACTTCGGCTCCGGAATCACGGTGAGCGACCGCAGCGGCCGCCTGATCCTGGGAGGCAATTTTCTCTCGGCCGGCGGACTGGACCGCCCGGGATTGGTCCGGTTGCTTGGCGACGGCCGTCCCGATCCCGGCTGGAATCCCGGACCCGCCTTGGGCATCGGCCCCACCAACGCGGCGGACCCGGAACTGCTGGCCGGCCTCCCGTTCACGCCGCCGACCAACTTCATGACCGCCAGACCTTCCTGGCTGGCTTTGGGCTCCAATGATTCGGTGGTGGTCGGGATCGAGTATGTGGCGCCACGTGGATCGCCGGATCGCCGGATCGCAGTGATCAGCGAACAGGGCGACGTGGTCTCCGTATTCTCCGATGAACCCTTGTCCGGCCTGACCTCGCGGTGTGTCCAGCCGGATGGTCGCATCCTGATCGCAGATCAGAACCTGACTACCTGGAGGGGGGTTCCGGTCGGAACGTTGATCCGAATCGAGGCCGACGGCTCGCTCGACACCTCGTTCCAGGTGGCGCTGGAGCCTCCCGGCGCCTCGGTATCCGCCATGACCTTGGACAACCAGGGGCGCTTGTGGATCAGCGGGTCCTTCACTGCGGTGAATGGCGTGGCGCGTCCCGGGTTGGCCCGGTTGTTTGCCTATGATCCGACACCTGCCGCCCCGCAACTTGCGGCCACCGTCACCCGACCCCGGATCGCCGAGGGGCAAATGCTCTTTCTTGCGGCCTCCGTGTCCGGGGGGCCAGCCACAGGGTTTCAGTGGTTCCGCAACGGCGTTCTCATCCCCGACGCCGTTTTCTCCGGTCTTCGCCTGCCGGTGGTCATCGGGACGGTTCCCGCGGGGTTCCAGTTGATGGCCTGGAATTCCCTCGGGACGAACACCCTGGATTTTGGGCGCACGGATGTGGGGATCCCCAGCCGGCGTCCGGGCACTCCGGCGCCGCAGTGGGGCGACCGCCTCACCAATGTCTTCCCAATCACCCGCCTGCTGCCCCTGCCGGATGGCCGGTTGCTCTTCGGCGCCGGAACGTCCGGGGACGGACTGGTACCGATGGTCGGACGTTTGACGGCGGCGGGTGCGCTGGATCCGACCTTCGGATCTGGCGGCATCGTGGAGGGGGACGGGCGGGTTGAAGATCTCATCCCGCAACCGGATGGATCGGTTTTCGTGGTCGGCAGTTTCTCCTCGCTCGGCGGCGCTCCGGCGTCCGGCATCGCAGAGCTGTCCGCCTCCGGCCAGCGATCACCGCGGACCTTTCCGGAACTCGACGTGGCCTCCGTCACCACGTTGCTCGCCCTGCCGGATGGCCAATGGATTCTCGCCGGGCGTTTCAGCCAGGTCGCCGGAATCCCCAAGTTCCGCCTGGCCCGCCTGACCTCGAACTTCGCGTTGGATCCCAGCTTCGATGCCGCGGCAACATTCCAGCCCTGGCAGGTGGTGGATGTTTTGGCCCTGGATCGTCAGGGCAGGTTGCTTGCCGGAGGAAGCGGTCTCGCATCCGAGGGAAGCCTGACCAATCCCGCGCCGTACGGAATGGTCCGTCTGCTTCCCAGCGGTGGCCTGGATCCCGGGTTCTCCCGGGTTCCCGCGTCCGTGCGGAGCATTTTTGTGGAGTCCGACGGACAGATTGTGACCGGAATGCCGCTGAACCGCTGGGATGCCACGGGGCAACTGGTGACGCCGTTCGTCGGGAATCCGCCCCTTCCGGAGTTTGGAGTCGAACCGGACCATCGCCTGGTGCGTCTGCCGGATGGGAGCTTCGTCGCACCCATTGAGGGGATGAGCCTGGGAAGGCACGCCATCCGCCGCTGGCGGCCGGATGGCTACGTTGACGACCACTTTGTCAGTCCGTTCGAAGGCTCGGACCGTCCCAACCGCATCACGGCCTGCGCCGCATTGCCGGACGGATCCGTGCTGCTGGGCGGCTCCGACGGCCGTGTGGGTCTCTCGATCCGCCGAATGTATCCTGATTCAGACTCCCAGTTGGAGGATCCCCAGTGGGCCGACGGCCAATTGCGCGCCGGACTCTACACGCAGCCGGGGCGCCGCTACCGGGTGTTGTCGCGGGACTCCCTCGGGAGCCCGGCAACGGCCACCGGCGAACTCATCGAAGGCGATGGCTATCTCAGTCCTGTGAGTGCCAGTCCTTCAGGTGGCGAGGGCTACCTGCAAGTCCTCCGTGAGCCCGGTGGAGAGTAGGTCCGGTTTCTGTTTCCCCGCTGAAAACTGAAAACTTGGAACTGAAAGCTTCACCTCAATCCGTCAGCAGGAAGCGCAGGTCCTCCAGGGTCAGGCTCTGCGCGAAGGTCTCCTCCCCGAGGATGTCGCTGGCCAGTTGTGATTTCTGGCGCTGGAGGGCGCGGATCTTCTCCTCGACCGAGTCCTTGATGAGCAGACGGTAGGCGATGACCTTCTGCTTCTGTCCGATGCGGTGGGTCCGATCAATGGCCTGGGCCTCCACCGCGGGATTCCACCATGGATCGAACAGCACCACGTAGCTGGCCGCGGTGAGGTTGAGCCCGAAGCCGCCCGCCTTGAGCGAGATCAGGAAGACCGCGGCGCCGTCGTGGGCCTGGAACTGCCGCACCAGGTCGCCGCGCTTCTCGGTGCCGCCCACCAGATAGTAGGTGCTCCAGCCGCGGGCGGTGATGGCCTCCTTCAGCAGATCGAGCATCTCCACGAACTGGGAGAACACGAGCACCTTTTGTCCCTCCTCCATCAGCGGCTCCAGCGTCTCCATCAGCGCCTCGGCCTTGGCGCTTTCGGCGGTGGAATCCGGCTTGGCCAGGCGCGGATGGCAGCAGATCTGGCGCAGGCGGAGCAGGGAGGTGAGGAAGTTGAACCGGTGGCGGGCCAGGGCGGCGGGCGTCTGCACGCGGAGCAGCATCGCCTGCGCGCGCTTGAGTTCCGCCCGGTAGAGCGTCCGCTGCTCACCCTCCAGCTCGCAGAACAGATCCTCTTCGATGCGGTCGGGAAGATCCCTGGCCACCTGCGACTTGGTGCGCCGCAGCAGGAAGGGGCGCACCCGGGAGGCCAGTCGCTGCCGGGCCAGGGTGTCGCCCTTGGCATCGAAGAGCCGTGCAAATTCGGCGCGGCTGCCGAGGGCGCCGGGCATCGCGAAGCTCATCAGGCTCCACAGGTCGAGCAGCTTGTTTTCGATCGGAGTGCCGGACAGCACCAGGCGGTGGCGCGCGCGCAGTCCTCGGGCGATCTGGGCGGTGATGCTGGCCGGGTTCTTGATGTACTGGCCCTCGTCCAGAATCACGGCATGGAACGACTGCCGCGCCAGCGCTTCGCCCACGAGGCGCAGTTGGTTGTAGTTGAGGATGTGGATGTCGGCCTGGGCCGCCAGTGCCGGCAGATCCTTGACCTGTTCACTGCGCCAGACCGCCACCCGCAGGTGCGGCGCAAAGCGGGCCGCCTCGGCGCGCCAGTTGTCGGTGACGGACTTCGGACACACCACCAGCACCGGCGCCTCGGCCCCCGGGGACTCCTCCGCCGCTGTCCCCAGGGCCGCCCCCTTGCGGCGTCCAGCGCTCCTGGGAGGTGGGGTCGCCGCCGGGTCCGGGGATGCTGCTGTCGGCGTGGCCGGCGCCTCCTCGGAGCGCAGCCAGGAAAGCCAGGTGAGGGTCTGGAGTGTCTTCCCCAGTCCCATGTCGTCCGCGAGGATCCCGCCAAACCGGTTTGCGGCCAGGTAGCAGAGGAAGTGGAATCCCTCGCGCTGGTAGGGGCGCAGCTCGGCCTGAACGCCCCGCGGAACCTCCGGCGTGACCCGGGACTGGATCTCCGCGGCGCGTCGTCGGATCAGCTCGTACTTCTCAGGCGCCACAAACGCCTGGGCCGCGGTATCCGCCAGTTGCAGGGCATGAAAGCGCTGCGACTCGCTGGTGAGTTCATGCGGGTTGATGCCCAGGCGGGCGAGTTGCTGGTCCTCCTCGGCGGACAGCTTGAACTCAAGCTTCCGCCACCCCTTGGAGCCCAGCCGCACCCATTTGCCCCGGGCATCAAGCAGCGCCTTCACTTCCTCGGGACTCAACTGCGTGTCGGTCACCTCCAGCACCACCTTGAGGTCGAACCAGTCCATGCCGGCCTCGGCGACGTCGAGGCGGACGCGGCCGGCCACCGAGGCCTGCGTGAACGAGCCGAGCTCGCCCCGGAGATCCAGCCGCACCGATTCCGGGACCGAGGCCATCCAGGCCATGAACTGGTCGGGAAATTTTGCAGTCACGCGGAGCAGCCAGCGTTGCCGTGCAAAGTCCCACTTGAACCCGGCGGGCTCCAGCAGGCGGGGCACCTCGCCCAGTCGGCTGCGCTCGAAGGTCACCAGACGTTCGTCCGGTGCGGTGCCGGGTGCCGGTCCGCCCGCGGCTGACTCGGCCGCCTTCACTTCCAGCCAGGCGCTCCCGTTCCAACGTTCGGTGTGGGCGCCGTCCGGGGCGACGCCGAGGGCGTCGAGCACCGCATACTCGGTGTCGTTGCCAAAGGCGATGGTGCGGAGCTCTCCCTGCAGGACCGGCTCCAGCGGGACCGTCTGCACACGCTGGGACAGACGCTCGGGCAGCGGCACCCCCAGATAGTGGAGGAGTCGCACCCCGGGCGCGGTTTCCAGGGACGGGGCCGGGATGGCCGTGGTGGCCGCCGGATCCAGCACGTGGTCCTCCACCGGCGGCCCCGGCCAAATCGTGTCGCGGGTGAGATACAGCGTGGGGCGTCCGGACAGCACGCAGAGCACCCGCGGGGCCGGGGTGCCATCGGGTTGCGCCAGGTGGAGACGGTAGTCCTCCTGCTCGTCGAGGGCCGGATCGAGCTGCCACCGCAGCGGTTCCTCCGGCCGGCGCAACGGGTCGCCCTCAAGTCCGGTCAGAAAGGGGTGCAGTGCCGGCAGGCGGAGCAGGCGGTTGAGCAGGCGGCGGGTCTGCTGGTCGTGATAGGTCAGGGTGATCGGATACCCATACCGGGCGCGCTGCGCGAGCGGTTGCCAGAGCAGGGCCACCTCGGGCGCCAGTTGGTCGCCGTGCTTCTCGTCAAACTCCCGGAACTTGCCGGGTTTGATCGCCGTCCAGTCGAGCGCGCCCGGTTTTCGGAATTCGAGCGTGCCCTCGGTCTCGGCAAATCGCAGTCGCAGCTCCACCTCGTCCGCGGCGCGGGCGTCCTCGGCCGGGCCGAGTTGGAGATTGCCCAGCAGCGTGCGCCATCGCTCGACATCGCGGCTCCGTCGCCAGGTCCGGACGCGTTCCCGGATTTCATCGAGATCGGTGAGGGCCCGCAGGAATTCCGGCCAGGCCAGCTCGCGATCCTCGGCAGCCAGGGCGATATGGCGCCAGAATTCCAGTTCGTCGCGCGGAGGCGCGGGCCAGAGGTCCAGCTTTTCCCACCCGTTTCCGGAGAAGCGGATTCCCAGGGCGGTGAGGTCGTCCCCGGTCATCACCGGCTTTTCCCGCAGGTGGGCGAACCGTTCCTCGATCCGCCGGACGAACTCCGCCTCGGTGCGGGCGAGGTCGCGTCCCAGGGCCTGGGCGGCCAGGCGTGCCAGCACGCCGGAGGCGGCCGGACGTTCCTCGGTCCGGCGGCGTTTCTTCCCGGCGCTCAGGGTGCGGGCGGAGGCCGCGCTGTGCTCCGCGAGCAGCGTGAGCATGAGGCCGGCCGCATGCTCGCAGCCGCCCCCTGCCGGACACGTGCAGCCCTCCCACCAGGCCTGGGTGTCGGCATCGAACGACAGCGTGGTCTCCAGCAGCGTGTCCTCCTGGACATTGGCGGCGTACTCCTGCCCGGGGCGGAGGCACCGGACATCCACCAGGGCGCCTTGGGCATGCAGTTGCTCGCCGCGCCGCCGCGTTTCCGGCGGCAGTTCCCTGAGAAAGGTCTGGGCCGCGGTGGTCTCGAATTGGGCCAGGTCACCCGGTTCCATGTGCCGGCAACGCTAGGGCAGGTCCTCGGGTGTGAACAAGCCGTTGCCCAATCCAGTTCAGGGTTCCTCGATCAGCATTCGGGGAAGGCCCAGGACCCGATCCTTCGCGTGGAAAATGATGAAACGCCGCCCGGACTCCTCACCGGGTGGCACGCCCTTCATCTGCTGCCGGTACGATTGAAGGAGCCGGGGGGCGTCCGATGGATCGAAGGCGAAGAAGCTGCCGGAGGCTCCATGAGGCTCCTCGTCGCCTGCCTTATCTTGGAATACTCGGTCACCGCGAAGTGTTGTCCGGTTGCGTCCCCCCGCTCCAGCCCCGGATTTGGCCGCCCGGGGCAGTATCCATGGTCCGGTCATCGAGTTCGTCGCGGGTGTCGCAGCAGAAGTCCTGCCGGACGATGACGTTGGCGCCGTCGCAGTCGGTGTCGGCCATCCAGTGCGCGATCTCGTGAACGTCGCGGATCATCACCTCGTCCCGTATCGGGTCATAGATGTCGCATCCGCCGCTTCAAAGCTGGGCAGGGAGTGGCCGGACTGCTTCGCTTCGCCCGGAATGAATCTCGATCCGTATCTGGCCTGCCTCCACGAACTCGCCGCGGTGAGCCGTGATGTCGTCCTGCCGTATTTCGCCCGGGCCGATCTGGGGGTGGAGCTGAAATCGGATGCCTCGCCGGTGACCCTCGCCGACCGCGGTGCGGAGCAGGCCATGCGGGAGCTCATTGAACGGCGGTTTCCGGATCACGGAATCATCGGCGAGGAGTACGGCAATGTCCGGGAGGACGCCGAATTCGTCTGGGTGCTCGATCCGATTGACGGGACCCGGTCCTTCATCTCGGCGGTGCCGCTGTTTGTGACGCTGATCGGGCTCCTGCACCGGGGACGTCCGCTGCTGGGGGCGATCCAGCAGCCGGTGCTCGGACAGTTGATGATCGGGGACGGCCGCACCACCACGCTCAATGGGCGTCCGGTACGGATGCGCCCGATGCGCGACCTGTCCCAGGCCACCCTTCTGACCACGGATCCGCTGTTCGCCGCCCGGTATCAGAACGGGGAAGGCTTCGCCGCCCTGGCGGCCCGGACGGCCTTGTATCGCTCCTGGGGCGATGGCTATGGCTATCTGCTGGTGGCGGCGGGTTGGGCGGACATCATGCTGGACCCGATCATGAACGCCTGGGACCTGATTCCCCTGATCCCGTGCATCGAGGGCGCCGGAGGCCGGATTACCAACTGGCAGGGCGGTCCAATCCTGGAGGGCAACACGCTGTCCGCCGTCGCCTGCGGCCCGGAACTGCACGACACGGTCATCCGGACGCTCAATCCGTAACGCCGAGCCGACGGGCGAAGCCGGATACCAGCCTGGTGGCGGCGTCTCCCCGCGC
Source organism: Verrucomicrobiota bacterium (assembly GCA_017302195.1). Lineage (GTDB taxonomy): Bacteria > Verrucomicrobiota > Verrucomicrobiia > Limisphaerales > UBA9464 > UBA9464. The sequence goes on along the minus strand of JAFLEG010000101.1, from coordinate 2,644 downwards.
TGCCGCCTGCACCAACACCTCTTCATGGGTCAGGACGGCGCCGGGCGGTCCCAGGCCGGCGGCGGCATTGGTGATGGCGCTCAGGGCGGCGACCCGGAGACCCCGTTGCCGGGCGGCGAGCGCCTCGGGAACAGTGCTCATGCCCACGGCGTCGGCGCCGAAACGACGGAAGGCCCGGATCTCCGCCGGGGTTTCGAAGCTCGGCCCCGGCACGGCCAGGTACACTCCTTCCTGGCATCGGACTCCGGCGTCGCGTCCCGCCCGCCGCAGGATCCGCCGGAGCAGCGGATCGTAGATCGCGCTGGCATCGAGGAAACGGGGACACCCCAGGGGGACAGGGCCACGCAGGGGATTTTCACCCAGTCCGTTGATGTGGTCCGACAGCACCATGAAGCTTCCGGGTCGGAGCGCTTTTCGGATGCCGCCCGCCGCGTTGGTCAACAGCACCGTGGAGGCGCCGGCAGCCGCCAGTGTGCGCACGGCAAAGGTCACCTCGGCCATGGAGAAGCCCTCATAGAAGTGGGCGCGGCCACAGAGCACCCATACCGGGGTTCCCGCCAGAGCGCCCATCAGGAGGCGTCCTTCATGGCCCGGTACGGACCCAACGGGGAATCCTGGCAGCTCGCGATAGGACCATTGCTGCCGGATTTCGACTGCCTCTGCCACTCCGCCGAAGCCTGTGCCCAACTGGATGGCCAGGCGCGGCGCTGAGGAAATGGTGCGACGGAGCAGGGCGGCGGTGGCGTCCGGGGTGGGAATGCGGGCCTTCATGCGACGGCGGTCAGGGACCTCACGGCGGCAGCAGGGCGGCGTCCGGCGCACGGAGGAAGGCGAGCAGGTGCGCCAGTTCCCGAGGCGTCAGGCCTTCTTCCAGTCCTTCGGGCATGAGGGAGAGTCCTGTTGCCCGGATCTGCCGTACCTGATCGCGGGCAAGGTTCACATCGGGACCGCCCGGCCGCCGGAGCGTGAGCCGGGTGGCGGTCTCGCTGGCGATCAATCCGGTCAACAGCTCTCCGGAGACCATCTCGACTTCCTGGGCGGCGTAGTCCGGGGCCACCTGACGGTTGGGATCCAAGATGTCGCCCAGCAGCAACTCGGGAGTCCGGGTGCCGGCGTTGGAGAGGTCGGGTCCCACCCGCTGTCCGTGACCCTGGAGGTAGTGGCAGGACAGGCACAGGCGCGAGGCCAGGATGGCGCCCTGGCGCGGATCTCCCGACAACTCCAGTGCCGGCTGCATCCGGGTCAGGACGGCGCTGCGGTCGGAAGCGGGTGGCCGTGGCACCGGAGCCGCCTGCGGGAGCACGGGGGTGGGTTGGAGTTCCCGTGCCAATGTGGGGGACCGGCTGCTGGACGCCGCGGCGAGGCGAATCCAGCGGTGGGTGGCTTCACTGAAGAGCTGCCGCAACCGGGGCTCCCGGATCGTGGAGTCCTCGACGGAGCCCAGGGCCAGTGCCGTCTGAAGGCGAACGACCGGCTCGGGGTCCCCGGAGAGTGCGATCAGGAGCGACTGCAGCTCCGGAGTCTGGCCACGGCTCAACTGCGCCCCGAGACGCTGGGCGACCGCCGCGCGGACCTGCGGGACCGGGTCGCTCGCGGCGGCACCCAGCAGGTCGGTGGTGTCGCGGCCCAGGGCGCCCAGAAGGTGGAGGGCTGCCACGCGGGTTGCGGGGACTTTGGACTGGGTGACGGCCCGCAACAGCAGGGGCACGGTGTCCGTGCGCTGCTGCTCCAGGATCCGGCGGTGGGCGGTGTCCCGGCGCCATCCATTGGGATCTTCCAGCGCGGCCACCAGGCGCTCCGCGGGGGCGCCGTTGGTGAAGGCATCGCCCGAGGCCATCGCCTGGGGTTGGGTGCGGGAACGGATCCGCCAGAGACGTCCCAGATCGCGCCCTTCCGACCAGGGCACCCGGTCCCTCATTTCGCGGGCGACCCAGTCCGGATGCTCGACAAAGCGGCGGTAGAAGTCGGCCACGTAGAGGGCGCCGTCGGGACCGGTGGCAAAGGCGACCGGATGAAACCAGGGATCCGACGAGGCCAGGAACTCGCGGCCCTGCTCGGTCCGATCGGCGCGAAAGGTCGGCCCCTCGGGAACCAGTGTCCGCCGGTGGACCAGATTTCTGAGGCTTTCACCGACGAAGGCGTTGCCCGGGTAGGCCCCACCCAGGGCGTGTCCGCGGAAGATCTGAAGTCCGCTCAGGGCGTTGAAGTGGCGGCCCGATTCGTTGTTGAAGACCCGCGGACCGGGTGTGAGCGGGAAGACCTCGCCCGGATCCCCCGGCGGCAGGCAATCCTGCAGGGCATCGGCGGCGGCCGTGTCGGCGTTCCGTCCCAGAAAGGCGTCTGGAATGACCTCATGCCGCAGCGGGATGGTGTTCCAGGAGAGGAACCGGTTGCCCCAGTCGTCGCGGGTGTGCCCGAACTGGCTGCGTCCGGCCAGGGTCTCAAACTCCAGCGTGTCGGGGCGGAACCGAAAGTCACGTCCCCGGAGGGGAATGGGCGCGGCGTCGGGACGGTTCCCCGGACGGATCTCGCCGTCGCTGCGACCGTTGGCGCCGTACACCCAGCCATCCAGCCCCCAAAAGAGGCCGTTGACCCGCAGTTGGGGATTGCCCGTTCCGAAGCCGGTGAACAGCACCCGTCGTTC
>JAFLEG010000100.1 GCA_017302195.1 Verrucomicrobiota bacterium | reverse complement strand
CGGCATGTCGTCACACTGGCCGGGCAGTGACGCGACTCCCGCCAATCCGAGGCGCCGGATGTCCTCCTCAAGCACCGGTGCCAGGGTGCCGCGTCCGAGAATCACGAATCGCGTCCGGGGCGCCGACGGGTGGATCCGGGCGGCGGCGGCCAGGAACTCCCGCTGCCCCTTGCCGCGCGGCCGCATGAAGCCGCCCACCACGCCAAATATCCGGTCCCCGGGCGACGCCCCCCAGCGCCGTCGCATGGCGGCCACCCCGGGAGAGGAGGGTTCCATCGGGTGAAACCGATCCAGTTCGAATCCACCGTAGATCACGCGGATCTTCCGGTGATCTCCGTGCATGGGGGGGCGCCAGTGCCGTTCCTCCTCCGGAGAACCCGGGTCGGCATGACCGTCCCTCAGCACCTGGGCCACGAACTGCGAACAGGCGATCATGGCGTCGCATTGGCCCAGCACGAAACGGCGCCCCGGCCAGGACCCGGGGCTCTTGGCGAGGTGCCGTGACAGGACCAGCCGCGGACGCCGTCCGGACAGCCGGGTCGCGAGGATCGCCGGCCAGTAATCGCGCCCGTGATGGGCGTGGACGATGTCCGGCCGCATGCGACGGATCCAGCGGGCCACGACGGCGATGTAGCGGAGCTTGATCGGCCCCTCGGCGCCCGTGTCGTGGAGCGCCACCTCCAGCCGCCGGGCCTCGGCGGCAAAGGGCCGCGCCGCCGGACCCGCGAGGGTGACCTCCACTCCGGCGCGGTGCAGTCCGCCGGCCAGCTTCACGCACTGGTCGTCGGTCCCGCCTCCGGTCAGAAGCGTATTCAGTTGGAGCACGCGCAGGGGCATCCGTGACCGGGGGCGCCGCCTGCTCCATGAGCGCCAGCGCCTCCGGCCGGTTCACCCAAGCCGAGCGATTCAGGCAGTGCAAGCCCGGGAGGCTCCCGCTTCGGACGAATCCGCGCCGTGCGCTGCCCGTCGGGACCGGCGAGGGCGCCGGGAAGGAATGCCCGCGTCCGGGAAGCATTGACCGGGGTCAAGGCGTGGTGGGGCACGGATGCCAGGCTGTCCTCAGCGATGAGACTTTCAAACAACGGGAGGGTACCATGCTGAGCAAGTCCCAGGCGCGGCTCTTCTTTTTGGGAGGCACCGGACTCTTTGGCGCGGCGTTCCTGGCGTTGACCGTGGACTCCATGCGGCAGATTCCCGCCCTCACCCACGAGGACCGGCTCACGGAACCGGTGGCCCGGGGCAAGCGGATCTGGGAGGACAACAACTGCATGGGCTGCCACACGCTCTTCGGCGAGGGCGCCTACTACGCCCCCGAGCTGACCCAGGTGGTGCAGCGCCGGGGCAAGCCGTGGATCGCGATGTTCCTCCGCGACCCCGAGAAGATGTTCCCCGGCGAGCGGCGGATGGTGAAGTATGACTTCACCCAGGAACAGATCGGGGACCTGATCGCATTCCTGGAGTGGTGTGGCGGCGTCAACCTCCAGGGGTTCCCGCCCGAACCCCCGCTGCGGGCGCTGATGCGCCCCGCCGCGGTGACGTCCGCGGGCGGAACGCCGGCCCCGGAGATTTACCAGACCATCTGCGCGGCATGCCACTCGGTCGGCGGCGCCGGAGGGGTGGTCGGGCCCGCGCTGGACGAGGTGCACCGACGGAAGACCCGGGAGGAGATGCTCGTCTGGATCGAGGATCCCCAGAAGATCAAGCCGGGCACGGCGATGCCGCTCATCGAGATGACGCCCGCCCAGCGGGAGGAGATTGTGGACTACCTCCTGTCGCTCGCCGCCACCCCGGCCCCGGCGGCGCCCAAGCCCCAAACCCCAGCCGAGACCTACGAATGAAATATCGCACCCAGAAAATCGCCTATTGGTTCTTCGCCTCGGCCCTCGTGCTGCTGTCCCTGCAGCTCGTCTATGGCTTCATCATGGGCTTCGCACGCGTCGGCTACGACACGCTGCATCCCTGGATCCCATTCAACACCGCCCGCGCGGTTCACACCAATCTCCTGGTGGTCTGGCTGCTCTGCGGGTTCATGGGGGCCGCACACTTCATCATCCCGGAGGAGGCGGAGCGCGAGCTGGAATGGCCCTGGCTCGCCCATGCCCAACTGATCTCGCTCCTGGTGGTCGGGGTGATCGCCATCGGATGCTACCACTTCAACATCTGGGAGGGTCGCAAGTTCCTGGAGATCCCGCGGCCGCTGGACTGGCTCGTGGTCGTCAACGTGCTGGCGTTCCTCGCCAACATCGGCGTCACGCTGTGGAGGGGCACGCGCCACACCACCACCTCGCTGGTGCTCTACATGGGGCTGCTCTTCGCCGCGCTGCTCTACCTTCCGGGCATGCTGCAGGTGGACAACCAGACCGTGGATTCCTTCTACCGGTGGTGGGTGGTCCACCTGTGGGTGGAGGGGGTTTGGGAACTCATAATGGGCGGGATCCTCGCGTACCTCCTCATCAAGCTCACCGGGGTGGACCGGGAGGTGATCGAGAAATGGCTCTACATCATCGTGGGGCTCACGTTCCTGTCCGGAATCCTCGGCACCGGCCATCACTACTATTTCATCGGCACCCCGCGCTACTGGCTCTGGATCGGCGGCATCTTCTCCGCCCTGGAGCCCCTGGCATTTCTCGGCATGGCCATCTTTGCCATCGCCATGTCCAAGAAGGGCGGGCGGCGGCATCCGAACCGGATCGCGCTGACCTGGTCCCTCGGCTGCGCGGTGATGGCCTTCGTGGGCGCCGGCTTCCTCGGCATGGCGCACACCCTCCCCTCCGTCAACCGGTTCACCCACGGCACGCTGGTCACCGCGATGCATGGACACATGGCCTTCTGGGGCGCCTACGCCATGATCGTGCTGGCCATGATCGCCTATGCCCTGCCGCTCCTGACCGGACGCCGCCTGTGGGACACCCCCATCGCCAACTGGGCCTTCTGGACCAGCAACATCGGCATGACGGCGATGACCGGGGCGCTGGCCGTCGCCGGCATCACGCAGGTGAACCTGGAACGCCGCATCGGACTCGACTTCCTGGCGGTGCAGAAGGAGATCGAGATGCACTTCGTCGGCTTCCTGCTCGCCGCCGCGCTGTTCACCCTCGGCATTGCCCTCTACATCGTGCACTTCTGCCGCCACGGTCTCCCGACCGACGAGGCGCTGTCCCGGGCGGAGGAGGATCTGCCCGCCGACTGGGTGCCGGTCGCGAAATGATCCCCGGCCATGTCCGTCTTCTATCTGCCCTCCGGACGCGAGGTGGACCTGTTCCGGCAGGCCTGGGATTCCCACGCCCCGCTGATGATCAAGGGGCCCACCGGATGCGGGAAGACCCGCTTCATCCAGCACATGGCCGAAGCGCTGGGCCGACCCCTGGTGACGGTGGCCTGCAATGAGGACACCTCGGCGACCGACCTGCTGGGACGTCACCTGCTCCTCGGCGGCGAGACCCGCTGGGTGGACGGTCCGGTCACCCGGGCGGTGCGGGAGGGTGCCCTCCTGTATCTGGACGAGATCGCCGAGGCGCGTCCTGACGTGCTGGTGGTCCTGCACTCCCTCAGCGATCACCGGCGGCAGTTGTTCCTCGACCGCACCGGTGAGGAACTCCCGGCCGCCGCCGGGTTCATGCTCGTGGTCAGCTACAACCCGGGATACCAGCGCAGCCTCCGCGAATTGAAGCCCTCCACCCGCCAGCGGTTCGTGGCGTTGAGCCTGGGGTATCCTTCCGAGGAGTCGGAGACGCGCATCGTCTGCACCGAGACCGGGGTGGATCCGGGCGTGGCGCGCCAACTGGTCCGGATTGCCCGCAAGATCCGCACCCTCACCGAACTCTCGCTGCTGGAGCCGGCTTCCACCCGCCTGCTGGTCGCCGCGGGCCGCCTGATCGCGCGCGGACTGCCCCCGCGCTTCGCCTGCGTCGCCTCGATTGCCGAGCCGCTGACCGATGACGCCGAGGCGCTGGAGTCCCTGCGCCAGGTGATCGAGGTCTCGATCTGACCGGAACCCGTTCCCCGGATGCCGGATGCTGGACTGGGAGGAAAATCTGTTTGTCGGACTCCGGGCGCTGCACCGGCGGGTCTTCCTCCGCCCCGAAGAACGCCGCAGGGAGGCGGTGCGGGTACGCCTGGACGAGGTCCGGATGCCGCTGCTGCTGGTGGCTGAGATGGTGTCCGGACAGCCGTTGTCCCTTTTCGAAACCGAGGACCGCGCCCTCGCCGGTCCGGGACGTCTCTTCCTGCCGCCGGAGATCTCGCTGGCGTCCACGCGGGAGGCAAACCTCGGACTCTACCGTCTTCGCGCCCTGCTGGCCGGACTGGCCCTCCGCCGTCAGCACCAGGGCACGGCAGGCACCGTGGAGGCCCTGGCCCGAGAGGCGGGCCCGGAGTTTCCCGGACTGGCGGCGCTCGCGGGAAGCGTTCAGGAGGCCCTGCCCCCGGGGTCGGATCTCTGGCAGGCCGTCGGGGAACTGCCACGTCACCGCGAATCTCTCGAGAGAGCAGGGACCACCGACGGGCCGGTACCGGATGGCGACGCGGGGGCCGGGGAGTCGGCATTGACCGAGATCCGGGGCCGCGGGCAGTCGGAGGTCGAGGTCACCGTCTCCCCGGAGGATGACGGCCCCGGAGCCGACATGCCGATGCACACCTTCGAGAAGGTGGAGACGCTCGAGGAGTACGACGGCCGCTCCCGGAAGACCGACGACGAGGATGAACTCCGGGAACATGAGGAAGCCCTGCACGAACTGCGCATGAACCGGGTCATGCGCAGCCCGGGGCGTCCCCGCTCCCTGTACCGTGCGGACCTGATCCTGGACGGCTCCGGCGCCGAGGTGGGAGGCGATGCCCCGTCCGAGGGGATTCCCTATCCGGAGTGGGACCATCGTCGCCAGCAGTACCGGCCGGAGTGGTGCCATGTGCAGGAAGCCCGCCTGGACGGCGACGGTGGTGCGTGGGTGCAGGCCGTGGAACACCGGCACCGTCGGCTGATCCAGCGGCTGCGCCGGCAGTTCGCCCAACTGACCTCCGAGTGGCGTCCGCTGCCCCGGCAGCCGGTGGGCGATGACTTCGATCTGGCAGCCCTGGTGGATTCGGAGACCGCACGCCGCGCCGGGCGTTCCCCTTCGGAATCGGTCCATCTCGGGCGCCGCCGCGAGCCGCACGACCTCGCGGCCCTGATCCTGCTCGATGCCAGCTACTCAACCGACGGATGGCTGGCGGACCGACGGGTGCTCGATGTGATCCGCGAGACTGTGTTCTGCGTGGGGGAGGTGCTCGCGGACCCCGTCCCCTGCCTCGGCATCGCGGCCTTCTCGTCCAACACCCGGCGCTCCTGCCGGTTCGTGCGGATGAAGGATTTCCGCCAGTCATGGGCCGCCACCCGCGGCCATCTGGCCCGGCTGGAGGCGGGTGGCTACACGCGGATGGGGCCCGCCCTGCGGCATGCCCAGGAACTGCTCCTGAACGAGCCCGCCTCGCGCAAGGTGGTGCTGCTGATCACCGACGGGCGTCCCTGCGACTATGACCGGTACGAGGGTCTGTACGGCATCCGCGATGTGCGCAAGGCCATCGACACCGGGCGCCAGCAGGGCATCCAGACCCATGCCTTCGCCATCGAACACCAGGCCGCGGAATCCCTGCCGCAGCTCTTTCCCCGGCATCACTACGACATCCTTCCGAGCGCCGATGCCCTGGCCGGAACGTTGTGCCGGCTCTTCGGACGGCTGCTCACGCGGTAGCGGGCCAGGCTCAGGGCCCAGCGGGTTCCAGAGCCCGCCGGATGGCGGCGACCACCGGCGCCGGATCCTGCTGGAGTCCGATCTGCTGCCGGAGGATTTCCCCACGCCCGTTGAGCACGGTGTAGAGGTTGGAGTGGGCGAACTGTCCCCGTCCGTCCTTCCGGTAGTTCACCCCCAGCAGCGCCGCCAGTTCCCGGACGTCATCCACGGAGCCGGTCAGCAGCGCCCAGTGGTCGGTTCCCAGCCGCTGTTCCCGGCGGTACGCCGCCAGGGTTTCCGGGGTCTCCCGCTCGGAGTCCAGGCTCACCAGGACGAAGTCCACCTGGTCCCGAATCGAGGCGGGCAGCGCCTCCTGAACACGCTTGAGATCCTGACCCAGGATGGGGCAGGCGTACTCACATCGGGAGAAGAACAGCGCGAGCACCTGGATCCGGCCGCCAAACGTCGCCAGCGGGACCCGCACCCCGAGGTCCGAAGTCCACAGCGATTCCAGTTGGTACAGGGAGCCTTCGGTGGGCGGCGCATTGGTCGGCGCCGTCCGGCAACAGGGGGCCAGGGACGCGGGCGGTTCGGCTGCGGTTGCGGGCAGCAGGACGTCGGAGGACAGGAGAGCGAGGGAGAGGATCAGGCGTTTCATGGCTTGGAGGGGGACGAAGCGGAGGGCGGAGGCGCGGAAGGGGCATCCGCAGCACACCGGAATCCCAGGTGGGGCAGGGTGTAGGCGGCCTTGAGCGAACTGCGGAGGCCCGATCGCATGAACGCCGGGAAGTCCGAACGATCGGGGGCGGATTGCGCGCCGGCGCCACAGAAGAGCTGGCGCTCGATCCCGGTATCCCCGCGGGCATCTCCGGTGACCAGCGCGGCGTTGAAGTCCTGGGTCCACTCCCACACCAGTCCATGCAGGTCATGCACCCCGTGCAGGTTGGGCGGGCCGCTGCGGACCGCGGGCAGGAGTGCGGGCATCGGGGAGGAATACCAGCGGAGCACCGTCCGGAGATGATCCGGATCCCGGGCTCCCTCCTCGCGGGTGAGCCCGACGGCGGCGGCCCGTTCCCATTCCACCGTGGTCGGCAGCCGGCGGCCCTTCCAGGCGGCATAGGCCTTGGCCGCGAACCAGGACACCTGCACCACCGGCCGGCCGGCGGCCTCGGCGGATCCCGGTTCCAGGTCGCCCTGCCAATGGCCCAGGTATCCGGGATCGGCAAACAGCCGTCGCACCTGCGAACGGCGCCAGCGGCGATTCGCCCGCACAAACTCCAGAAACTCGCCATTGGTCACCGGCGCCTCATCCAGGAGGAACGCCGGAACGGCCTCCTCCCGGGGTTCGTCCGGCAGGCGGAAGAGCGGTCGGTACACCCCCGCCGGGATCCGCCGCATTCCCTCCGTCCCGGCCACGGCGAGTAGGGACAGCGACAGGAACAGGGCGACTCCGGCGGCGGTGGAGCGTCCGGACCTTCCGGCCCATGTGGACCAGGCTCTCATTGGTGGGCCGATTCCGCCCGGACGCGCCGGACCTCATCCACCGACACCGGGTCGCCGGTATTGCCCCAGGAGTTCCGGATGTAGGTGAGCACGTTGGCCACCTGCTCATCCGCCAGCGCGACCGGCGGCATCACCCCGGTAAACGGCTTGCCATTCACGGTGATGGGTCCGGAGAGCCCCTTCACGATCGCCCGGATGGAGCGGTCCTTATCCTGCATGAGGTAGTCGGACCGGGCCAGGGGTGGAAAGACTCCGGGAAGTCCAAGCCCGGTGGGCTGGTGGCAGGCAAAGCAGGTCTGCATGTACACCCGCTTGCCCTTCTCCATCTGCACATTCTTGTTCAGGCCGGCGATCTTCGGGTCGCTGGCGATGGCGGTCTTCACCTGGGCCTGGAGATCCGCGATGCGCTTCTCGCTGCCGGATCCGGCATCGGCCTGCGATCCCAGATACACGGCGTCCACCTCCTTGCCCGAGTACACCAGCAGGTTCTCCGGACCCGACACCTTGAGCATGCCCAGGGCGCCTTTGTTGAAGGCGCGGAAGAGGGAGTGATCCACTAGGATGAAGGTGCCGGGAACCTCCAGCTTGAACTCCACGATCGCCGAGCCCCCGGCCGGAACGAGGGTGGTCTGCACCTGGCGCTGGTTGGCCAGCACGCCGCCCTCGGTATGCACCTTGTCGAAGATCTCTCCGATGACGTGGAAGGAGGAGACGAGATTGGGTCCGCCGTTGCCGAAGAAGATCCGGACCGTGTCGCCGACCCGCGCCTGGAGCGCCCGGTCGCCCACCAGGGAGCTGGCCGAGCCGTTGAAGAGCACATAGCTCGGCTGCTCCGCCTCCGCCTTGGCCTGGTCGAAGGGCTGCAGCCCCTCCTCGCCGAAGCGTCCGGTGGTGTAGAAATCGCCCTGGACCACGTAGAACTCCCTGTCCACCGGGAGCAGTCCCTCGACCGGCTCCACCAGGATCAATCCATACATGCCATTCGCCACGTGCATGCCGACGGGGGCGGTGGCGCAATGGTAGATGTAGAGGCCGGGGTTCATGGCCTTGAAGGAGAACTGGGACTCGTGCCCGGGGGCCGTGAAGGAGCTGGCGGCGCCGCCCCCCGGACCCGTCACCGCGTGCAGATCAATGTTGTGGGGCATCTTGCTGCCCGGGTGGTTTTTCAGGTGGAACTCCACCAGGTCGCCCTGCCGCACGCGGATGAACTTGCCGGGCACCTCGCCGCCGAAGGTCCAGAAGAGATACTCCACCCCGTCGGCAATGGGCTTCACCACTTCGATCACCTCCAGCTCGACCACCACCTTGGTGGCGTGTTTGCGGGTGATGGGGGGCGGGACTTCGGGCGCGGAGGTCAGGATGGCACGCTCTTCACCGCGGACGGACAGGTCCACGCCCTTGGCGTCGGTACCGCGCGGTTCGCCCACCGCGGCGGCCGCCTCGGCGCCGAGTGCAGCAAGCGGGGCCAGGAGCAGTGGGAAGGCGACAATGAGCGATCGGAGCCAGCCGGAGCGCGGGGAGGGATTCTGTGGAGCATTCATGGTGGGTGATCCTTGATGAGCCCGTCGCGGCGACGCCACGCCGGGCATGGGGCCACGCTGACGGGGAGACCAACGCGACGCCTTGACGTCCATCATGGTTTCCCGCCGGAACCACAGTGCCTCCCCGGATGGTTCGTGGAACACAGCGCCGCCAAGGAAGGGGTCTGCTTTGCGCCCTCCGTGTGAGGCCTCTCCGGATGCAGACACCCCGGAATCGGAGGCCGTGCGCTCTTCATTGACCCAGGTCAAGGGAGTCCGGCTCGGCAGTTGCCCTGAAGCCCCCGCTGGCGGAAGGCTGCGGGTGCGATGCCACCGGTTGCCCGCTTCAAACGTCTGGATGTCCGCCCGCTGATCGCCCGGGGGGAGCATCCGATGACTCACATCCGCGCCGCGCTGGAGGGGCTGCCCCCGGATCAGGGGCTGATGCTGATGGCGCCATTTCTCCCGGCGCCCCTGATCGAGATGCTGGGCAGCGAGGGATACCAGTCCCGCTGCGAGCCCGGCAGGCAGGGAGGCTGGCTGGTGTATTTCTGGCGGATCGCGGACTAACCTCCGGCATGCCACAACCCCTGTCCGGGCTGCGTGATGCGGCCATTGCCGCCTCGCTTCGCGCCTGCCGTCTGTTCTCGGACCTGCCGGCGGACGACCTTCGGGCGGTCACGGCGCTGGTCTCCGTGCAGACACTGGAGCGGGACGACTATCTGTTCCACGAAGGCGATCCCTCCACGGGGTTCTATCTGGTCCAGAAGGGCGCCATCAACGTGCACCGGGTGAACGCCGCCGGGAAGGAGCAGGTGATCCACGTGTTCCGGGCCGGGGAAACCTTCGCCGAGGCCGCGCTGGTCACCGATCGGGGCTATCCGGCCGACGCCCGGGCCGTGGAGGCCTCGCAGGTGCTGGTGATCCAGCGGGCGGGATTCATCGGGCTGCTGAAACGTCAGCCCGAAATCGGACTCCGCCTGCTGGCCTCCATGAGCCTGCATCTGCGCGTGCTGGTCTCCCAGCTTGAGGACCTCACCCTCAAGGATGTGGAGACCCGACTCATCCACTGGCTCCTCCAGCGCTGTCCCGATCCCGCGTCGCGTTCGCCGGTGACCCTGGAGCTCCATGGGACCAAGCGGGTGCTGGCGGCGGAGTTGGGCACGGTGAGCGAGACGCTGTCGCGATCGCTGGCCAAGCTGCGGTCACAGCAGATGATCGCGG
>JAFLEG010000010.1 GCA_017302195.1 Verrucomicrobiota bacterium | reverse complement strand
GGAAGCGGTTCTCGACCTCCTTGAGATGAAAGTCCACCGAACACAGGGACTCCAGTTCGCCGGGGGCAAACTGGGCGGCGACCTCGGGATCCGATTTGAGCACCTCCAGGAAGTCGGCATCATCCCGGCCCGCGTGCTTGACCTCCCAGGTCTTCATGGCGTTGCGCTGGACCAGTTCGTAGGCCCGCTCGCGGGTCAACCCCTTGCGGATCAGCGCGAGCAGCACGGTCTGGCTGTTCCACATGCCCAGGCTCAACCCGAGATTCTTCCGCATGTTTTCCGGATACACCCGCAGACCGTCCATCAGGCGCACCAGCAGTCCGAACATGTAGTCCACCAGCGTGCAGGAGTCGGGAAAGATGATCCGCTCCACCGAGCTGTGGCTGATGTCCCGTTCATGCCAAAGCGCCACGTTCTCCAGCGCCGCCACCGCATTGCCGCGCAGCACCCGGGCCAGCCCGGTCAACCGTTCCCACGTGATGGGATTCCGCTTGTGCGGCATGGCGCTGCTGCCCTTCTGCCCCGGGGTGAACGGCTCCTCGGCCTCGAGCACCTCGGTCCGCTGCAGGTGGCGGAACTCCACCGCCCAGTGCTCGATGCCCGCCCCGATCAGGGCCAGGGTGTTCATGAACTCCGCATGGAGATCCCGCTGCACCACCTGTGTGGCGATCGGCGCCGGACGCAGCCCCAGCGCGGCACAGACCGAGGCCTCCACCGTTGGCGAGAGGTGGGCATGCGTGCCGACGGCGCCGGAAAGCTTGCCGACCGCCACCACCTCGCGCACCCGCACCAGACGCTCCCGGGCCCGGACGAATTCCTGGTGCATCAGCGCCAGCTTGAGACCGAAGGTCGTCGGCTCCCCGTGGATGCCGTGGCTGCGTCCGATGCAGGGCGTGCGCACATGCTCCCGGGCCCGGCGGGCGATCACCGGCAGCAGGGCGTCCACATCGCGGATCAGCAGGTCGGCGCTCTGCACCATCTGGACCGCAAAGGCGGTGTCCACGATGTCGCTGCTGGTCAGCCCGAAGTGCAGCCACCGCGACGCCGGGTCATGGATCTGCCGGGCGACGGCGGTGGTGAACCCGATGACGTCGTGATTCAGCGTCTTCTCCAGTTCCCTGGCCTGCTCGGCCAGCGCCCGGGTGTCCGCAAAGCACCGGTCGGCGCCGGCCCGCATCCTCGCGAAGTCGTCCGCCGGCACGACGCCCTCCGCCACCAGCGCCTCGCTGGCCAGCATCTCGATCTGCAGCCAGATCTTCAGGCGGTTCTCGTCGGTCCAGATGGCCCGCATTTCGGGCCGCGAGTAACGCAGAATCATGTCACCAGTAGAAAACCGGCCCCGGCCTTCCGGGGAAAGGAGTTTTGGTTCGGGAGACCATGAAATCCATCTGAGCCCGAAAAACCAGAGGTGCTGGTTGGGGGACCCGGGTCTGTGGAGGACATGGGAGACGCGTCATGGGAATCTCTAAAGCCCGCTCCACCATCGTGATGGGCGGACTCATCCAGACCGACACCGCCCTGAGCCGGAAACGGATCCCGGGCCTGGGCGCCATTCCCTACCTCGGCCGGCTCTTCCAGGGCGACTTCGACGCACGCCGGAAGAAGGAACTGGTGATCTTCATCACGCCGACCGTCGTCCACTGATCCGCGCGCCGGCGGGGTCCACCGGTCAGAGCCCCAGCGCCAGAAAGACCCGGTAGTACACATCGTGCCCGAAGTCATTCGGGTGATTGATGTTGTTGCCGAGGAGGTCCTCCGGCTTTTTGCGGGTGGCGATGGCCTGCCAGTTGGTAAAGACATCGGCATACGCGCAGCCCGTCTCGGCCGCGACCCGCACGGTGGCTGCGGCGTAGTCCTCCATGTGATGGGACCCGAACTTCCATTCCGGGTTCGGAGGAAAGGCGGAGAACAGGACGACCTCCGCCGGGGTCGCAGCTCGAATCCGGTCAATCATCGTCCGCAGGTTGGCGGCAAACTGGAGTACCGGCACTCCGCCGCGGTTGTGGTCGTTCATGCCGAAGCCGATCAGGACCAGATCGGGCCGTTCCTTCAGCACCTTGTCCTCCAGACGCTGGAGTCCCTGGACCGTGCTGTCCCCGCCCGTGGCGCCGTTCACTGCGGTGATCTGCGCCTGAGGAAACCGGCGTTGCAGGGATTCCGCCCAGCGCTGCCAGAAAATCAACCCGGGCGAGGTCGCGTCGCCTCCGGCCGTGATGCTGTCCCCGAAGGCGACGATCTTGAACGGCCCGCCCTGGGCCAGCCGAGCGCGGCTGCGCGGCAGCAGCGCGGTCTGATCCGCCTGAACCGGCCAGGGCGCGCCCGGGGCATGGGAATAGTCCACGAAGGCAAAGAAGGCGGTGTTGCCGAACCCGGGATACTTCGAGTGGTCGAAGTTCGTCGCTCCATAGAGCACGTTGGTCCGGAAATCAGGCAGGCGTGACCCCGGAGTCCGCCGCAGGGTTCCCGCGGCTTGGTCCAACCGGTAATCCTCGCCCTCGACATAAACCACGGTACCGGTCTGCGGCAGGAAGGTGCTCCGGACCACCACGGGACCCACCGGAACCGCCTGCAGCGCGGCCGGAACCTCCCCCACAAACACCACCGACTCCCCGGATTCCCTCACCAACCCAGACCGGGAAGTGGCGCAGCCGGACAGCAGCGCCACCAGGCCCAGAAACGTCCCGAACGTCCGCAACACCATGGATCTCACTCGCCAAAAGC
Source organism: Verrucomicrobiota bacterium (assembly GCA_017302195.1). Classification (GTDB taxonomy): domain Bacteria; phylum Verrucomicrobiota; class Verrucomicrobiia; order Limisphaerales; family UBA9464; genus UBA9464. The sequence continues at coordinate 15,791 of JAFLEG010000010.1, read as the reverse complement.
CTGCGGCAGGGCGGCCACCGCGACAATCATGGATGCTTCATCCGCGCCGAGGCCTGATCCGGCAGGCTCGGACCCATGTGTCGCAGCAACCGCAGGCAGTAGATCAACGGCAGAATGCCGAAGACGCCAAACGAACAGTCAATCAGCCGCCAATAGAGCGGGATCCCGCGGATCGAACCACACACCAAGGCAAGTGGAATCACCAGGACACAGGCCGCCATTCCCGCAAGCAGCACCAGGCGGCTCTCGGAGGGACGGATGAGTGGACCGATGAAGAACAAGGCGATCGTGATGTGTCCGAAGGCCAGCCAATCCGTGCCGTAGGCGATCCACGGATACCGCGAATACATGTCCTCAAGGCCAAACTTTACCGTGAGAATCCAGAACTCCAGTCCCGTGTAGCCTTCCGGCGAGGTCGCGTCTCCGAGACCAAGCCACGAGGTCATGAGCCGCATTTCAGCCAGGAGTGGGAAGGCCGTGATCCCGCTGACCAGCAACCCGGCGATGAACAGCGTCATCGCGATGCGAAAGCGCGTGATCGCAGAGGCAGCGCTCATGTTACGCCCCGGAATCCCGCACCGCCCCGGACCGGGGCGTGGCGCAACCGGATTCCAGCAATACCATGTCCAGCCACGACCCCAGCCGCTGCCATGGAATGAACCTCGGGCGGCGGAAGCCTGTGGCAAGGAGCACACCGCCCCAATGAAGGGCATTGCTTGAGGTGACGGTCAAATCCGTCGGGCATACCAGGCATGGATCAGGACGGTCTGAAGAAACAGCACGGGGGGCGCAAAGCCTCCGGAAACGATGAGAGATCTCATCACATCCAGGGGCAGGAGTGCCACATCCCGCCCGTAGGTGCCTCGAAGCTTCTCAATCTGCTCCCGCGGGGATCCCGTCTCCCGCATCAACCGGAGCCAGACGTCGAGCAGATTCTGGTACGTCCCAGAGGTCGTGTCGGATGCCAGATCGGCGGTCACCAGAAACCCGCCCGGACGCAACCGCCGGGCGATGGCACGGAAGAAGTCGGTCCTGGCCTCCAGGTTCAGGACAAACTGGGAAACCAGCAGCGAGGTCACCGCATCAAAGTCCTCGGAAGACGGCAGGGATTCCAGGTAGCCCTCATGAAACACGCATCGGGACGCAAGGCCGCATTCATCCGCCTTCCGGCGGCAGACATCCAGCATCGAAGCCGATGGCTCCACTGCGGCAAACCTCCAACCAGGAAACTTCCGGGCGAGATAAATCAGCTCATGCCCGGTGCCGACGCCGACGCAGAGGATCCGGGCCTCGGCAGGGAGGTCGGCCAGCACCGCGCTGATGAGCAGATGCAGAGCATCCCGCATGGGGGCCAGCTTGGCGTATCGCTCATCGTAGGCAGCGGCGTGTGCCGGACCGAAGGCGGCTGGTCGTTCCTGGTCTTGCATCAATCCACCACGCGGAAGGTCTGGGCAGTGAGGGCGGCGGTGATCCGGGCGTCGGTCTCCTGCAGGTGGGCTCGGGTGGTGGAGTCCCCGGACGCCTGGGCCGCCGTCCGGACCTTCCCGCCCAACTGGACCAGGCTGGCCCGGGCCAGGGTGGCGGCGTCTTCCGGGGCTTCCTGGCCGCCGTTGGTCCGGAGGGCCAGCCGCACCAGATGGCGCAACTGCTCCCGCTGCAGGTTCCGCCGCGTGCTGCTGATGACGGCGCCGGAGTCCAGCTCGGTCCACACCGTGCGGTCCAGGGTCGAAAACAGGTCGGCCATGGGGAACACCTCCTGCCCCGCGGCACGGGCCAGCACCTCGTTGTCCAGCACCCGGTCCAGGACCACGGGATGATACACCCGGTCCAGGGCGGTCCGCTGCACGCTGAGCACCAGGTCATGCCACGGATAGTCCAGCCGCTGGGTGCCTGAGAAAAAGGCGTCGAGGCCCTCCACCCCGTACATCCGCTCCGGAGCCAGGCGGGACATCAGGGCCGCAGGCGTGCGGTAGGCGGCATCGTCAAACACCTCCTCGGTCAGAAAGGTCAGGGCCTCCCGCTGCCGGGCCGCGGCCACCGGTTCCAGGGGGGGACGCCCCCCCGGATCCCCGGCGCGCGCGCGGGATAGCCGGACGCCTCCCACAAACTTGGAGGCGATGCCCGCGCTGTTCTGCAGCTCCCGGAAGCTCCGGTTCAGCACCCGGCGAAGCACCTGGTACCCCTCCCCGGTTTCCACCAGCCGCCGGTCGGCCTGCTTCCATACCTCCCGCACCAGCGCCAGTTGCCGGCGCTCAAAGGCCAGGGGATCCGACGAGGCGTCAAACTGGTTCACATAGGGATCCATGGCGAAGACCGAAAAGGTGCCGAGGGCGTCCTCGTCGGTGGCATAGGCCAGCATCGGATCTCCGGACCGCGAGGCGATGGCGCGCAGCTCGGCCTCCTCCCGGCCGGGGGTCAGCGGACGGTAGGCGTACTCGATGACCCAGAAATCATAGGGTCCAAGCCGGGTGGGCACGAAGTCGCCCTGGGACTCGCCGGGCAGGGCCACCACCACCGGATTGTAGTCCATCACCGACGACGCCTGCCCGACGGTGTGGGTGCGGTTGGTGTTCAGCAGGTCGCTCACCGGCAGAATCGTGCTGGCCGTGAAGTTATGGCGAAGGCCAAGGGTGTGCCCGACCTCGTGGGCGACCACCTCCACCAGGAACTCGTGGATGAGGCGCTCGGTCACCGCCGGGGAGGCGTCGGGACGCGCCGCCAGCACCGAGGCCGCGAAGGCCGCCTTCGCCGACTTCTCCATCCCGTAGTTGCAGGCCACCGGAAGACCGCGGCGCCACTGGGCGACCACCTCGCCCAGGCGGCTCGACGATGTGGGCGATACCGGGACCACCGGTTCGATCATCTCCTCGGATTGCCGCCGCACGCTCCGGGTCATGGCCTCGCTGAACCCGATGTCGGCATCGAAGATCTCGCCGGTGAACGGATTGGCCCGGGAGGGCCCGATGGCGAATCCGGCGTCCACGCCGGCGAACCACCGGATCGTGTTGTACCGCGTGTCGGCCGGATCCCAATCGGCGTCGTCGGGCATCTGGCGGCACTCAATGGCGTTGGTGAAGCCGATCCGTTCGAAGGCCGGACTCCACAGCAGCACCCCCTCGCGGAAGGCAGCGCGGTACTCCTGCGGGATGGTGTTCTCCAGCCAGAAGACAATGGGCTGCTTGGGCGGGGACACCGCCGCCGACGGGTCCTGCTTCTCCAGATTCCAGCGGTGCACATGGCGGCGGTAGGGTGATTTCGGACGGTCGCTGGTGAAGTCCTGCTGCACGGTGAGGAAGTGTCCGACCCGTTCGTCGGCCGGACGCGGCTGGAAGCCGGCGGAGGACCGCACCGCGCTCAGTTCGTACACGATCAGCAGCGGCACCGAACGCGGATCCGGCAGCGTGGCGGAACGCACCTTCGGATTGCCGGTGAGGTAGTGCAGATTGAGGTCAAAGAGCACGTTCTCCGGGAAGGCGCGGACCGGTCCGAAGTAGCTCGATCCCTTGTCGAAATTGAACCCACCCGGCGGATACAGGTCATTCAACTGCGAGGCGTAGCCGCCGTAGTCGTTCAGGAACAGGTCGCCGGCCTCCACCAGCACGCTCTGGCGTTCCGGATGCGGCGCGGAAAGGATCTTCACCGTGCCGGCGATGCTGTCGGAGAAGGACCGCTGCACCGCCCGGGCGGCCGCTGTGCCGGCGTCGGCGGTGAAGGTGGGATTCTTGACGATCCACTGCACCTGCTTGCCCACCCGGCGGAAGGAACAGGGAAAGGTGCCGCCCATCTGCGAGGAGTAGAGGCCGCGTTCGCCCGTGCCCCGCTCCTGCGTGGCCGAGAAGAGGAACACCGTGTCGAACTGGTTGGTCTGCAGTTCCAGCAGCACCCGGGTCGGGTCATTGGTCATCCGGTACAGGAAGAACAGCCCGTTGGTCACCGGCTCAAAACCCTTGATGATCTCGGCGAACGGCTTCTCGTCCTCCTTCTTGGACTCATCCTTCCCGGACTCCCCGGCCTTCGGCTTCCGCTTCAGGAACCCGACACCCCGCATGGGACTGTCGAGCCCGGGCAGTTCGGACGGCGCGGAGGCATCTGCCATCGCGGAAACCAGGAGCGCCGGAAGCAGCGCCCATCGAAGCAGGCAACGAAGCATGGCGAACGATGGCGACACCCCCGCCAAAGTCACGGAACAGATTGCGCCCACAAGCGAGTCGAGACGGTGCGCATGAATCCGCCAAAGAATTTTCAGGCGCAGGAAGCCAGTCTCGCCAAATCGGGCCGGGATTCCCACGCTCCGGCGGAGCCGTCCGCGAAGTCCCAGTGAATCCCGCCGCGGCGGCAGGGGTCTGGCCTCTGCGAAAAGCCTGTGAAGCCGTCCGCCCTGAGCCAACGACCGTCGCCCGAGCCGTCCTTTCGGCGGCTCGGGATCGGCCGCGCGTGGGGCCTGGTTTGTTCGACGGCGTTCGCCCTCCTCGCGGCCGCCGAGTCGGTCTCGAACAACAACCTGTGGATCAACTATGCCGGGGATCATCCGGTGCAGGGCGGCCCCTGGGGGATTCACCTGGAGTCCCAGTGGCGCCGCTCGGACTTCGGCGGCGGCTGGCAGCAGATCCTCCTGCGCCCGGGCGTCAATTACACCATCAACCGCGCCTGGTCGGTCAGCGCCGGCTACGCCTGGGTCGAGACCCATCCGTACAGCAGTCTGCCCATCCCGCATGAGTTCCCGGAAAACCGGATCTGGGAGCAGGTGGTCTTCGCTCACGGCGGCCTCGGCCTGGAATGGAGCCATCGCCTGCGCCTCGAACAGCGCTTCATCGGCCAGATGGCCTTCGACAACGGGGACTGGGACGTCGCCAGTTGGCGCTACGAAAACCGCATCCGCTACCTGCTGCGCACCACCCTGCCCATCAGCCGGAGCGGACGCTGGTACCTCACGCTCTGGGACGAGGTGTTCTTCAACTTCGGATCCAACGTCTCCGGCAATGACTTCGACCAGAACCGGGTGTTCTTCGGGCTGGGCTGCAAGCTCACCGACACCACCCGGCTTGAGGTGGGATATATGGAGCAAACCCTCCAGCGGCGGGGAGGAGCCATCTGGGAGAACAACCACACCCTGGCGCTCTGGCTGATGTCGCGATGGCCCTTCGGAAAGGGAGAATAGGGGGACCCGCTCCCGGGCCCCGGACGACGGGCCTCCGCAGGATCGAACTCCCTTCACTCCCCGGCCCGCGTCCGGTTCCTGGGTTGCAGGAGTACGAACAGCGGCGGCACCAGCAGCACGGCCAGACAGGTCGAGGCCGCCATGCCCGACGCGACGGCCAATCCCAGGGACTTCCGGGCGCTGGCCCCCGCCCCGGATGCGGCCAGGAGTGGCAGCACCCCAAGGATGCAGGTGAGCGAGGTCATCAGGATCGGACGGAACCGCATCCGCGACGCGTCCACGGTGGCCGTCTCCAGATCCTGTCCAGCGGCTATCAACGTCCGGACCTGGCCCACGATGAGGATGGAGTTCTTGGCCGACAGGGCGATGAGCAGCACCAGACCGATCTGCACGTAGAGATTGTCGGCCACCCGGAGGCCCAGCAGCGCGGCGGAGGTCCCCACCAGGGCCAGCGGCACGGCCAGGATCACCGCGAGCGGTGTGCGCCAGCTCTCGAACTGTCCGGCCAGGACGAAGAACACCAGCAGCAGCGACAGGGCGAAGATCCAGCCGGCGGATCCGGCGGCGAGCTGCTCCTGATAGGACATCGCCGTCCACTCGTAGGTCATGCCGGACGACAGCAGTCTCCGGGCGATGGCGTCCATCACCGCCAGCGCCTCGCCGGAGCTGTGGCCGTCCCGGGCGGCGCCATTGATCGTGGCCGATGGCCGGAGGTTGTAGAGGGTGATCACCGGCGGACCGGCTGCTTCCTTCAGATCCGCCACTGTTCCCAGCGGCACCATCGCGCCCGACTGACTGCGCACTGCATAGTCCATCAACGCCCCGGCCTCGCGCCGAAACGGGGCATCGGCCTGAATGGAGACCATGTAGTTGTGCCCGAACCGGGTGACGTAGCCGCCGAAGCTGGATCCCAGATAGGTTTGCACGGTGTCCTGAACGTCGCCCACCGCAACCCCCAGCGTCTCGGCACGCGTCCGGTTCACATCCACCGTCACCTGGGGCACGGAGGCCCGAAGCGGGGTAAGGGCCATGCGGATCTTCGGATTCCGCCGCGCCTCGGCCACGATGGCCTCGGCCGCCTGCTGCAGCCGTCGGAAATCTCCGCTGCCATCGGTCAGTTCCAACTGCAGTTGGAATCCACCGGACAGGCCCAGGCCCTGGATGGGCGGCGGCACCAGCACCAGGGTCCGGGCCTCGGGAAAGTCCTCCAGGCGCCGGGTCAGCGCCTCGTAGATCGAGCGCAGGTCCTCGCCGCGTCCGCGCAGTTTCCAGTCACGGAACATGAGATAGACGATGCCGGCATTGGCGAGTGAGGCATTGTTGTCGAGAGGGGACATCCCCCCGATGACGATGGTGTGCTCGATGGCGGGCAGTTCGCGGCAAACCGACACAACACGATCCATCACCTGGGCGGTGCGCTCCAGCGAGGCGCCGTCGGGCAACTGGACCGCCACCATGGCGTAGCCCTGATCCTCCGTGGGAATGAAGCCGGTCGGCACCCGGGACAAGGCCAGGATCGCACCGCCGGCCAGCATCAGTCCGGCGACCACGGCGATCCGGCGATGATGGATCAGCCGGGCCACGCCGCGCGCATAGGCATTCTCCGCCCAAAGGAAGGCGTCGTTGAACGCGCGGGCGAACCGGTTCGGTGCAGCCCCGGCCGCCCGGGGCCGCAGCCAGAGCGCGCACTGGGCCGGCTTCAGGGTGGCGGCATTGATGGCGCTCAACAGCGACGTGGCCGCAATGACCAGCGCGAACTGCCGGTACATCTGTCCGGTGATCCCCGGCAGAAAGGCCGGCGGCAGGAACACCGACATCACCACCAGGGTCACACCGACGATCGGTCCCAGCAGCTCGCGCATCGCCGCGATGCTGGCCTCCCGCGGCGCCAGCCCGCGCTCCAGGTGCCGGGTGACTCCTTCCACCACCACGATGGCATCGTCCACCACGATCCCGACCGCCAGCACGATGGCGAACAGGGTGAGCAGGTTCAGGCTGAACCCCAGCAGCGCGAGCGCCGCGAACGATCCCACGATCGTCACGGGCACGGTGGTCGCGGGCACCAGCGTCGCCCGGGCGGTCTGAAGGAACACCACGATCACCAGCAAGACCAGGATCCCGGCCTCGAAGAGGGTGGCGTACACCTCGCGCACCGAGGCCCGGACGAAGAGCGTGGTGTCGAAAGGCACGGTGGCGGTGAGGCCGGACGGAAACTCTGCGGCCATGGACGCCATGGCCGAGCGGACCCGCTCCGCGGTGTCCAGGGCGTTGGCCTCCGGCAACTGGTAGATCGCCACCCCGCCCGCCGCCCGCCCGTCGAGCTGGAAGAACTGGCTGTAGGTCTTCGCCCCCAGCTCGACGCGGGCGACGTCCTGCAGCCGCGTGATCGCTCCGCCGCCCTCCGGCGAAAACGCCACGATGATCTGTCGGAATTCCTCCGGCGTGGACAGGGCGCCGTCCACCTCCACCGTGGCCGCAGCCTCGGTCCCGGCCGGCGCCGGGGCCATTCCGACGCGTCCGGCAGGCACCCGGACGCTCTGCTGCTGGATCGCCGCCACCACGTCGCCGGGCATCAGACCTCGCTGGCGCATGCGGTCCGGATCCAGCCACACCCTCAGGCTGTACTCGCCGATGCCGAAGACGTTCACATCCGACACCCCGGACACCCGTGCCAGGCGATCCTTCAAATGGAGGGTGGCATAGTTGGCCAGGAACAGGGCGTCGTGGACGGCGTTGGTCGAGGTCAGCGTGACAATCTGCAGGATCGCGGTGGACTTCTTCTTCGTCACCACGCCCTGCTGCTGGACGGCGGACGGCAACTGGGCCAGCGCCGCGGACACCCGGTTCTGCACCAGCACCTGGGCCAGATCGAGATCCGTACCCACCTGGAAGGTGAGGGTCAGCGTGTAGCGCCCATCCGCCGTCGAGGTGGACGCCATGTACAGCATGCCCTCGACGCCGTTGACCTGCTGCTCGATGGGCAGCGCCACCGTGTCCATCAGCGTGCGGGCGTTGGCGCCCGGATAGCTGGCCGTCACCTGGATGGTCGGCGGGGTGATGGGGGGATACTGCGCCACCGGCAGGCGCATCAGGGCGAGGCCTCCCAGCAGCAGCGTGATCAGCGCGATCACATTGGCCAGCACCGGCCGGTCAATGAAGAAGCGCGACATGGGAAGGGGTGAGCGAGGAACTCAGAGAGATGAAGTGGGTCCCCCGAGGAGGGACGAGCTTCGCGTGCCGCTGACTTCTGCCGCCCGTCGCGTGGGGGTGAGGCGGGGATCGCGGGAAAGGTTGCGCGTTGACGCTTCCCTCGCTCCCCGTGGTTTGTCCACGCGCGCTGCGGAAGAATATGGGGTCGCGGTGGAACACGACCCCACCAAGGGTTGGGGTGCTTCTTTCCTGAAAACTGAAAACTGCCACCTGAAAACTTGCCTCATCCCCTTCCCTTCCCCGGCACGCCGGGCCTCGCCCCCCGCTCCGCCCACCGCTGCAGCACCACGAAGAACGCCGGGACGCAGAGCACGGCGAGCCCGGTGGACGCCAGCATGCCGCTGGCCACCGCGACTCCGAGCGAACGCCGGGCCCCGGCCCCGGCGCCGGTCGCGAAGACCAGCGGGAGCACGCCGAGGATGAAGGTGAGCGAGGTCATCAGGATCGGACGCAGCCGCACCCGTGACGCCTCCACCGTGGCCGCCAGCAGATCCATTCCCGCCGCCCGCCCCTCGCGGGCCTGCTCCACGATGAGGATCGCGTTCTTGGCGGCGAGGGCGATGAGCAGCACCAGACCGATCTGCACGTACAGGTTGTTGTCCATTCCCAGGACCGACAGCGCGAGCACCGTACCGACCAGGGCCAGCGGCACACCCAGCAGGACGGCGAGCGGTGTGATCCAGCTTTCGTACTGGCCCGCGAGCACGAAGAAGACCAGCAGCAGCGCGATCCCGAAAAGTCCGTAGGCGGAACTGCCCACCAGGCGCTCCTGATAGGCGAGCCCCGTCCATTCGAATTGCATCCCGGGCGGCAGAGTGCGGCGGGCAATCGCCTCCAGGGCCTCCAGGGCCTGTCCCGAACTGAACCCGGGTGCCGCCCGGCCATTGACGGTGGCCGAGGGATACAGGTTGTAGAGCGAGATGACGTCCGGCCCCCACGCCGGTTGGATCTCCGCCAGGGCCCCGATCGGCACCATGTCCCCGGACGCGCTCCGCACGTCCATGTTCCGGATGTCCTCCGGAGCCGCCCGCGACCGGGGATCCGCCTGCACATAGACCATGTAGTTGTGTCCGAACCGGGTGAACAGGTTCACGAATGTGGAACCGAGGTAAGATTGCAGCGCGGCATCGACATCCCCGACATTCACATTGCGGGTGGCGGTGCGGGTGCGGTCCACCTGGAGCGAGACCTGGGGCACCGAGGCGCGGAAGGCGCTGAAGACCTCCCGCAGGGCCGGGTCCCTGGCCGCCTCGCGGACGACCGTGTCAGTGACCTGCTGCAGTGCCGCGTAGTCCGCACGTCCATCGGTCAGCTCGATCTGCAGTTGGAATCCGCTCGACGCGCCCAGGCCCTGGATGGGTGGCGGCACCAGCACCCGGGTGCCGGCTTCCGGAATCGCCCGGAGACGCTCCTCCAGGTCGGCGATGAGTTCCGGCAGGCCGCGCCCCGGACCCCGCGCCTCCCACTCCTGCAGCATCAGATACACCACGCCGGCATTGGCGAGGGAGACATCGCCGTCCAACGGCGACGGCCCGCCGGTGCCGATGGCGATGGCGCGCTCCACCCCGGGGGTCGCCTTCCCCGCGGACGCCACCGCATCGAGCAGCCGCTCGGTCCGCTCCAGGGAGGCGCCATCCGGAACCTGGACGGCCACCAGCAGATAGCCCTGGTCCTCCTCGGGCAGGAACCCGGTGGGAATGCGGGTCAAACCCCAGACCGCCAACCCCACCCCGCCCAGGGACAGCACGACCACCACACCGCTGCGCCGCACCAGTGCGGACACCACACGCAGATACGCCGTCTCGACCCGGGCATAGAGCCCGTTGAAGGCGCGGAAGAAGAGCGCCTTGGGACGGGTACGATCCACCGGACGCAGCCAGAGGGCGCACTGCGTGGGTTTCAGGGTGACGGCGTTCACCGCGCTGATGAGGGCCGTTGCGGCGATCACCAGGGCGAACTGGCGGTACATTTGTCCGGTGATGCCGGGCATGAAGGCCGGCGGCAGAAACACCGCCATGAGGACCAGGGTGATCCCAACGATGGGACCGATGAGCGCCCGCATGGCGACAATGCTCGCCTCCCGGGGAGTGCGGCCCGACTCGACCTGCTGCGACACCCCCTCCACCACCACGATGGCATCGTCCACCACGATGCCGATGGCAAGCACCACCGCAAACAGCGTGAGCAGGTTGATGCTGAATCCCAACACCGACATCGCCGCAAAGGCGCCGATGAGCGTCACCGGCACCGTGGTGGCGGGCACCAGCGTGGCACGGGTGCTTTGCAGGAAGACCACGATCACCAGCAGCACCAGCACCCCGGCCTCGAACAGCGTCTGGTACACCTCCCGCACCGACTGGCGGACAAAGCGGGTGGTGTCGAAGGGCACATCACACCTCAGGCCCTCCGGAAATCCCGGACGCAGGCGGTCGAGCAGTTCCTGGACGCCCCGGGCTGTCTCCAGCGCATTGGCGCCGGGCAACTGGTAGATCGCGATGCCTCCGGCCGGTTGTCCGTCCACCTTGAACACCTGGCTGTAGCTGCGTGCCCCCAGCTCCACCCGGGCGACGTCGCGCAGCCGGGTCAGCGGACTCTCCGGCCCGCTGCCGGTCTTCAGGATGATCTCACCGAAGGCCTCCGCGTCCGACAGCGCGCCCGGCACATTGGCGGTGAGTTGGAACGCCTGCCCTCCGGGAGTGGGCGGCATGCCGATCTGTCCGGCCGCCACATTGGCATTCTGCTGCTGCAGGGCGTTGATGACATCCTGAGGCACCAGCGAGCGCTGGCGCATCAGTTCCGGATCCAGCCACACCCGCATGCTGTATTCCCCGATGCCAAACACCACCACGTCGCCCACCCCGGGCAGGCGGGCCAGCGGATCCCGGAGCTGCAGCGTTCCGAAATTGGCGAGGAACAGCGCGTCGTAGCGGCGGTCCGGCGACGTCAGGGTGAGGATCTGCAGCGGGGAGGTTTCCCGCTTCTTGGTGACCACGCCCTGCTGCTGCACCGCCGCCGGCAACTGGGCCAGCGCGGCCGACACGCGGTTCTGCACCAGCACCTGGGCGAAATCGAGGTCGGTGCCCACCTCGAAGGTGACGGTCAACGTATAGCGGCCGTCGGAGGTGGAGTTGGACTGCAGATACAGCATCCCCTCCACCCCGTTGACCTGCTGCTCCAGCGGCAGCGCCACCGTCTCCACCAGGGTGCGGGCGCTGGCGCCGGGATAGGTGGTGGTCACCTGGACCGTCGGGGGGGTGATGGGCGGAAACTCCGACACCGGCAGCACCCGCAGCGCCACGGCGCCCAGCAGCATCACCACGAACGCGATCACGTTCGCGAGCACCGGACGCTCAATGAAGAAGCGGGCCACGGGGGAAGGATGAACGATGAAGGATGAAGTGGCCGCCGGGAGGAACGAGCTTCGCGAGGCCCTGTCTATTTTCCCTGCGCCGGGGCCTCCTGGACGGTGACGGCATCGCCCGGACGCGCGTTGAGCAGGCCCTGGACGACCACCCGGTCGGAAGCCTCCAGGCCGCTGCGGATGGCGCAGCCGTCGGGGGTCAACGGCCCCCGCACCACCGAACGCCGGGCCACGTGGCCATCGGCACCCACCACCAGGACATAATCCCCCAGCGGATCATTTCCCAAGGCCTCCGCAGGAACCACCAGCAGGGGCTTCGGATCGCCCAGCGGGATGCGCACCCGGGCAAAGAGTCCGGGGAACAGCGTCCGGTCCTGATTGGGAAACACCGCCCGCAGGCTGAGGGTGCCCGTGGCGCTGCTCACCTCGTTGTCGGCGAAATCCAGCACGCCGCGGTGGGGGTATCCGGACTCGTTGTTGAGTCCGGCCAGCACCGGCGCGGAGCCGACCCCGGCCTTGAGCTCCATGCCGAGGCGCCGCATCTCGTCCCGCAACTGCAGCGCGTCGCGCTCGTTCAGGCTGAAGTTGATGTAGATCGGCATCAACTGCTCCAGCGTGGCCAACGGGGTGGCGCCGCCGGCACCGACCAGGTTGCCGGGGTCCACCTGACGGCGCCCGATGCGTCCCGAGAACGGCGCCTTCACCTCGGTGTAGCCCAGGTTGATCTTCGCCAGGGCCACCTGCGCCCGGGCCTGATCCCGGGAGCTGAGCCACTTCTCCACATTGGCCTTCGAGGTGGCGTTCTGCCGGATCAGGTCCAGTTGCCGTTCATACTCCGATTCGGCCTGGACCAGCGCCGCCTCGTTGAGCGCGACCTGCTGCCGGTAGGGCTCCGGCTCGATCACGAAGAGACGCTGCCCCTCCTCCACGAAGGCACCATCCTTGAAATCCACCGACTCCAGGTTGCCCGAGACCCGGGCCACCAGATTGACGCTGCGGGAGGCAGCCACCGTACCGGTGAGGTCCAGTGTCTCCGCGACCGGACGCGACACCGGATGCTGAACCACCACGGTGGGCGGCGGCGGGGGAGCCGGGGATTCCGCGCGGCGGCATCCGACCACCGCCAGCAGCAGGCACAGAAAAAGGGATGAAGGATGAGGGATGAGGGATGAAATCAGGAAGGCCTCGGCGGGGCGAGGCTCCGCCGAACGGAGGAGATGCCCATCTTGGGACTGCGGTGGCTTGCCACCGCTTTGGCGTGGGACGCGGACGCCGCGCGGGGAAGAGAATGAACGCCCGGTTCGTGATTGGCGCGCGGCGGGAAAGCGGCGTCTTCGCTGTGCTTCACCGCCGCACTCCAAGGCCAGCGGCGACTTCTGGCCTGCGTGTCCTGGACGAACAGATGTGGGGGTGACTCCACACGGATTCACCGGGAGCCTCGCCCCACCGGGTTTGGGCCTCGTCCTGCCCGCATGGCCACGGATCGGTTGAGTCATGGTGCTTCCTTGGGATGAACCGGCCTGGGAGGGAGGTGATTCTGCGGTTCCAGCAGCGAACCCCAGTTCGTCCGCTTCGCCATCGCCTCCTTGACCTCGTCGGAAATCACATCCTGTCCCTCGCGCAGCTCCCAGCCCCCGCCCAGGGCCCGGTACACGGCGATCAGGTTGAGCACCACGTTGCCCTGGGCGCTGGCCACGGCGTCCTCGACGCTCAACTGGGACTGCTCGGCGTTGAGCACGGTGGTGTAGTCCGACTCGCCGCCCTTGTACTGGATCAGCGACAGGTCGAACGAACGCCGGGCTGCCGCCGCGGCCGACACCAGATTGGTCAGCGCCTCCCGCTCGGTCCGCAGCGCCGACAGCCCGTTCTCCACCTCCTGCTGCGCGGTGAGCACGGTGTTCTGGTAGTTGAGCACCGCCTGCTGGAAGACGGCGTCCTGGACGCGCACCTGGTTGACCAGGCGTCCGTAGTTGAACACCGGCCAGACCATGGAGGCCCCGGCCTGCGCCGCACGGCTCTGCCAGAGGAAGAGATCGGCGAGCGAGTTGTTGCCCTCGTTGTTCGAGGTGAAACCAAAGGTGCCCGACAGGGACAGGGCCGGATACATGCTGGCGCGCGCCACGCCGATGAGGGCGGATTGCGAGGCCGCCTGAAATCCGGCCTGCCGGACATCCGGACGTCGCCGGAGCAGGTCCCTGGGGATCCCCGCCGCCACGCCCTCCGGGGCCTCGGGAATCTTTCCGGGAGCCGGCACCAGCGCCTCCGCCTGCGAGGGCGGTTCCCCCACCAGCACCGCCAGGGCAAATCGCGCCTGGTTCAGCGAGTTTTGCATCCGGGGAATCTGGGCCGTGGTCTGGAGCAGCACCGTGGAGGCCTGCCGGACATCCAGCTCGCTGGTCTCACCCGCATCGAACTGGGCGGTCGCCACCCGCAGGCTCTCGCGCTGCGCCTCGACATTGCGGTCGGCCACCCGCAACCGCTCCTCCAGGGTTCGGACGTTGACATACGTGGACGCCACATCCGCGATCAGCGTGACCAGCACGTCGTCAAACGAGGCCAGGGTGCCGGCGAACGTGGCCCGGTCGGACTCAATGGTCCGCCGGTATTTGCCCCACAGATCAATTTCCCAGGTGGCGGAGAAAAGACCTTGCGCCGTGGTCAGATCGGGGGAGATGCCCGCCGGGAGCAGCGAGGAATCGGCCGGATTGAGGCGGTAGGTGTTGATGCCCCCGGACAGTCCCTGCTGCTGGGGAAACAGATTGCCGATGGCCTGGTTCAACTGCGCGCGCGCCTGAAGAATGCTCACCCCGGCACTCTGGAGTCCGGGATTGTTGCGGTAGGCGCGGTCAATCAAGCCGTCCAGCACCGGATCGTTGAGCGCCCGCCACCAGTAGGTCGCGGCGGGATCCGGCGTCCCGGGCGGCGGCGGCGGCTCGGTCCACTGTGGGCCCAGCCCGGCATCGGGCGTCTGATAGTTGGGACCCACCTTGCAGGACGTGAGGCCTCCGACCAGGGCCACGCCCAAAAGGCACCGAAATAGGGATTTGAAGGATGGAGGATGAAGGATGAGGGATGAAATCGAGCCAGCCCTACGGACTGGTGGATGGGGAAGATGAACTTCCGCGGGATGCCTCCCTGCGAACGGAAAGCCCAGAACGGTGGGTAGGGCGAGGCTCCCGCCGAGCCGTTCGCGCAACCGCGAATGACGTGGTGGCGACTCCACACGCGCACGGCTCGGCGGGAGCCTCGCCCCACCGGCATCCGTGCTCCGCTCCATGGCAGCCATCGGCAGGTCCCTGGCTCACTTCGCCGGAGCGGCGACGGCCTCCTGCAGCTCCTTGCCGGGCGCCGCGAAGGTGATTGCGGTGATGAGGCCCTGCTCGTCCACTCGAATCACCGTCAGGGTGCCCTCCTTTCGAGGAAACCGGGCGGCCAGGTCGGCATCCTCCATCACCAGAATCCGGAACGGCTTGGATTCCATCCGTGACCGGGCGATGCGCCGCTTGAATCCGGAGAAGCCGCTGATGTTGACGACCATCAGGGCCTGGTTGTTTTGGAACCACTGCGGATCCTTCGGCGGCTCGGCGGCACCGCTGTCGCCGGGGGTGTCGAAGATCACCGTGCGATACTCCTTGCTGCTGAAGGCCAGCTCCTTTCCATGCTGGTCGGTTCCCTGGGGAAGTGAGAAGGGGCCGCCCACCCGGAACACCTCCGCAGCGTGCAGGATCGGCGCAAACCCACACCCGACCAGCAGACACACGATCCAAGCCCGGGTTCCAAATCGCATGGATCAGCCTTTGCCGTTTCTCCCGGCACCGTCAATGCGCCGGTGCATGGGCCCTGCACATCACCCCGCGGTCCGGCAAGGGGCCACCGGTCCATGGACGCCCGGTCCATCCCGTGGTTGTTGGCGGCAGGGGAGGTGTGGTCCCCCGGGGATGCCTCACACGCAAAGGATGCCGAGCCAGGACCAAGGGGATCCGACCGGTGTCGCCTTGTTCCTGACACGGACTCCGCAGGGATCGGGTCGGGTGCCGGGGATTGCGCCCCGGCACCCTCCCA
>JAFLEG010000001.1 GCA_017302195.1 Verrucomicrobiota bacterium | reverse complement strand
GCCTACACGCTCTACGAGCTGTGTCAGGCCCTGATCTGCTTCGCCGTCATGTTCCTGCCCGCCCTCTGCCTGGGCACCACCCTGCCGCTGGCCAGCCGCGTTGCCACCGCCGCGCTGTCGGTCACCGGACGGTCCGTCGGAAAGGTGTTTGCCGTGAACACCATTGGCACCGTGCTCGGGGCGGTGCTGGGCGGGCTCGTCTTCCTGCCCTACTTCGGACTCGCCCATACCTTCGCCATCGGCATCGCGCTCAATGCCCTGATCGGCACCGCCATCCTGGTGCAGCGGTATCCCGGCAACCGCCTGGTCTGGATCGCGCCGGCTCTGGTGCTGGTGGTGTCGTTCCTGGGCGCCTCCAGCCTGGAGCCCCGCTGGCGGCGGGCCTTTTCGTTCGGCATGTGGCGGGGCGGCGTGGCGCCGCCGACGGTGCAGGCCTATCGCGACATCGTGGACCGCCTCAACCTGAAGTATCACCGGGACGGCGCCGGCTCGACGGTGGCGGTGATCGCCGACCAGTTGTCGAACGGACGCGAACAGCTCTCGCTCACGGTCAATGGCAAGACGGACGCCACCTCGGTCGGCGACATGTCCACCCAGGTGCTGACCGGCCAGATCCCGATGATGCTCAGTCCGGGCGCCACCGACGCGCTGGTGGTGGGCATCGGCAGCGGCGTCACCGTCGGCGCCATCCTCTGCCACCAGGCGGTGACCAACGTGGACGTGGTGGAGATCTCGCCCGAGGTGTCGGAGGTGGCCCGGACATTCTTCGGTCCGGTGAACAATCACGCGCTGGACGACCCGCGCGTGCACCTGGCGGTGGAGGACGCCAAGACCTTCCTGCGCGCCACCCCCAACCGCTATGACGTCATCGTCACCGAGCCGTCGAATCCCTGGATGGCAGGCGTGGCCGCGGTGTTCAGTCACGAGTATTACCAGGATTGCGCCGCACGCCTCAAGCCGGGCGGCATCGTCGCCCAGTGGCTCCAGGTCTATGAGACCAACGACCGGATCGTGGACATGGTGGTCAACACCTTCAGTTCGGTGTTTCCGTACGTCGGGGTCTGGCAGGCCGGCGCGGGGGACCTGCTCCTGGTCGGCTCCCTGACGCCGCGGAAGCCGGATCTTTCGTCCTTTGAACGCAGCTTCAACGACCCGGTGGTGCGCGCCGATCTCGCCCGGGTGGGCGTGCAGAACCTCACCACGCTCCTGATGCAGGAACTCATCCCGCACGGCGATGCGGCCTACCTGCCGGAGACCGAGCCCGAGACGCCGGTGCACAGCGACTTCAAGCCGGTGCTGGAGTACGAGGCGCAGCGCGCGTTCTTCCAGCGGGGCGGGGCGACCAAGCTGCTGCAACTGTCCGAACCCCGGCAGCGGAGTCCGCGCATGCTGCTCAACCAGGTCCGGCGGCCGGCCGACATGACCCCGGCGGACTTCGGCTCGGCCGCGGAGCTGTTCCGCGCCTCATCCATCCCCGATCCGGCCGTCTTCCGTTCCCAGGTCTGGCGCTGGCTGGACCTCGGCGCCACCAACGTGGAGCCGCTGACGCTGCTCATCTCCATTGATTCCCAGGTGCCGCTGCCCGACCTGCTGGCCTCCTCGCTGGGCAGCCGTCCGGAGTTTCGACTGGCCCGGGAGCAGGGCAATGTGGTGCTGATGCGCGAGCAGGCGGCCGCGCTCATGGACCGGCATCGCACGCGGCGGACGGCGTACTACCTGCCCGACACCGGGGAACTGGAGGCGGTGCTGGGCGCCCTGATTGAGGCCGATACGGACCAGCGGCGCACCCATCGGGCGCGGTTGGCGGAGGTGCTTTGGGACCGCGGACAGGAGGAGCCGTTCCTGGCCATGGCCAGGCAGACCTTTGCCGCGTCCGCCGAGGATTCGAGCTCCCGGGAGTTCGAGCTGGATCCGCGGGCGCCGCGGCAGGTAATCGCACGGATGCTGCTGCTCTTCGAGAAGCGCGGCCAACTGCCCACTGCGGTCCAGGTGGTGAAGGAATCGGCGCAGAACGGCTTCCTGGGCCCGACCGCCCGGTACCGGGAACCGCTGCTGGAGTACCACGCCCGCCGGATTCTGGGGTCGGTGATGCCGGAGCCGACATCTGCTCCATGAGCACCACTCCGGAAGAAGCGTCTCCGGCCGGCTCGGCGTTCAGCCACCTGCCTCCGGTGCTGCTCGCCTCGCGGTCCCCGCGTCGGGTGGAGCTGCTGCGCCGCATCCTGCCCGGATTTGTCACGGTGCCCTCGAATGCGGTCGAACTGGAGGACGGTTCCCTGGGCTCCCGCCGCCTCTGCGAGCTGAACGCCCAGCGCAAGGCCCTGGCGCTGTCGGAGCGCTTCCCCGACCACCTCATCGTCGGGGCGGACACCCTGGTCTTTCTCGACGGCGCGCCGCTGTCCAAGCCTGCCGACCCCGGTGCCGCGCGCGCCATGCTGGAGCGGCTCTCAGGGCGCACCCACGAGGTGATCACCGGCGTCTGCCTGGTCCACGCCCGGGCGAACCGCATGCGGCTGCTCTCGGAGGCCAGCCATGTGAAGTTCCGCCTCCTGGACGCCGCGGTCATCGCGGAATATCTCCGCCATGTGGACGTGCTGGACAAGGCGGGCGCCTATGCCGTTCAGGAACACGGGGACCTGATCATCGAGCGCGTGGAAGGTTCCCTGACCAACGTGATCGGCCTGCCCGTCGAGGCCCTGCGCGCCGCCCTCGGCCGCTGGTGAGCCCCGTCACTTCAACCGCCGCCGCGCCAGCACCGCCCCGCCGGTGATGCCGGCGTTGTCGCCCAGGTCGGACGCCAGAATCTCGATCCCCTTGGTGGTGCCCGGCATGGCGGAGTCCATGGCGGTCTCCACGATGATGGCCATCATCTCGTCCTCCAGCGCATCAATCACCCCGCCGCCCAGCACGATCACCCCGGGGTTGAAGACATTGATCAGGTTGGCCACCGCGATGCCGGTGAACTCGGCGGCGTCCTCGATCACCTTCTCCACCAGCTTGTCCCCCTTGCGGATCGCCTTGCGCAGGTCGCCGCTGCGCAGCTCCGACAGATCCCCGTCGAGCCACTCCGAGAGGATGGTCTTCTGCCCATCCTTCACCCGCTGCTGGATGTCCCGGAAGATGGCCGTGCGGCTGGCCAGCGCCTCGAAGCATCCGTTGTTGCCACAGCCGCACTTGGGACCACCCACCTGCAGCACCATGTGGCCGATCTCCCCGGCGGTGCCGTTGAATCCGCGGTACAGCTCGCCTTCGAGGATCAGTCCGCCGCCGATGCCGGTGCCGAGAAACAGGCCCAGCATGTTCCGGGGCTTGCCCTTCAGCTCCACCTCGTGGACGCCCAGGGTGCAGGCATTGCAGTCGTTCTCGACGAACACCGGCAGATCCAGCCGCTTCTCCAGCTCCTTCTTCAGCGGCGCGTCCCGCCAGTCGAGATTGGGGGCAAAGATGACCTCGCCGTTCTCGGGATTCACCGCGCCCGGCGCGCCGATGCCGACGCCGCGCACCTGCTTCAGGCTCATGTCCGCCTCGTCCACGGCATCCCGCACGCAGCGGTCAATGCGTTCGAGCACCGCGTCAAAACCGCGGTCCGCCTTGGTGCTCAGCTTGGCGGTCTGCAGCAGCTTCAACTGGGGCGTGAACACCCCGGCCAGGATCTTGGTGCCGCCGAGATCCACACCGATGTACAGATCGGCCGACTTGGAAGTTTCTGGCATGACGGGAGCAGGGAAAAACGGCGGACTGCGGCAGCGTAGGGCGGCCCCGGCCCGCGACGCCAGCGTTTTGCCTTCCGGCGCGCATGGCGGTGCACTCACAAGATGCCGGTGGCGGCGCCTGCATGCGGGGTTCAGGCAAGGAGAAGCTCACACGGAGGTCACAGAGGGCGCAGAGGAATGAGCATTGCTCAGGGACGAACTTTGCGAGTCCCTGACCTCCTCCACTGCGCGTGGAGTCGCTGCGGGGAACCGGGGAGACGCGTTGCGCGTTGGCACTTCCCGCGATGCGCGTCATCGGTCCACGAGAGTGGCGGGCTCACATGGGGTCGCGGATGGAACACGACCCTACCAACGCCTGGTAGGGGCGGGCTTCCGCACGCCCCCATATCTGGCCGCTGCGCGTGTGGAGTCACTCCGGGGAACAGGGGAGAGGTCGGCGCGTTGGCGCTTCCCGCGATGCGCGTCATTCGTCCACAAGCGGAGCGGATCTGGACGGGGACTCGGGCACCTCGTCCCTCCCGCGGCGCCTCCCTCAATGCAGCGGGGTGGTCCGGGTCTGGAGCGTGGTGCCCTGGACCCGCACCGGCACACTGCGCGGGGGTCCCGGGGAGCGCAGTCGATAGGTGAGCAGACGGCCGTGGCTCCATTCGAGATCCACGGTGAGGTTGCCCCGGGCGCGGAGTCCGGTGACGCGTCCCGCGGGCCAGGCGGAGGGCAGGGCCGGCAGGAGCTCGACGCCATCACCGTGGCTCTGCAGGAGCATCTCGGCGATCCCCGCGGCGCCGGCGCTGTTGCCGTCCACGCAGAAGATGTTGTCCGCCGCTCCGGCCACACCGGAGCGTGAATACGTCAGGAGGTCGGCATCGGTGGCCGCCTTCAGCAATCCCTGGAGCTGCCGGTGGGCCTCCTCGCCATCGCCGAGGCGGGCGAAGTAGTTGATCAGGTTGCCCCGGCTCCACTCGACATCCTCCCAGTCGGCCCGCCCGACGCGCCGCTCGATCGTCCGCCGGGCCGCGGCGGCCAGCTCCGGGGTGACGCGGGGCTGGATCTGGCCGCCCGGATGCAGCGCGATCAGGTGGGTGGTGTGCCGGTGGTTCGGTTCGGCCTCCTCGTAGTCTTCCAGCCACTCCATCAACTGGCCGTGCCGGCCCACGCGCAGGGGCGGAAGCCGGACCACGGCGTCCTCCAGTTGCCTGCGGAAGCCGGCATCCGTGTCGAGCTGCCGACTGGCCTCGATGCAGGACACGAACACGTCCCGCACCAGCACGATGTCGCAGGTGGGGCCCATGGACTCGCTGCAGCGTCCCTGCCCGCCCGGAATCAGGAAGGTATTCTCCGGCGAGGTGGAGGGGCCGGTCACCCGCCACCCGGTCACCGGATCCTCCACCAGGGTGTCGAGGAAGAACTCGGCGGCCTCCTTCAGGGTCGGATAGGCCCGTTCCCTGAGGAACTCCCGGTCGCCGCTGAAGCGATAGTGCTCCCAGAGATGGGACGCGATCCAGATGCCGCCCGTGGGATGCATGCCCCAGCCCAGGCTCCAACCCGGCGCCGTGAAGCCCCACGGATTGGTGAAGACATGGCACACCCAGCCCCGGGCGCCATAGACGGCTTGCGCTGTGCGCCGTCCCGGAACCCGCAGGGCTTCGATCAGGCGGAACAGGGGCTCATGACATTCCGGGAGATTGCCGACCTCGGCCGGCCAGTAGTTCTGCTGGGTGTTGATGTCGAGATGGAAGTCGCAGGTCCATCCCATGTTGCAGGCCAGGTTGTCGTTCCACAGACCCTGGAGATTGGTCGGCAGGGGCGAGTCCTCGCGGGAACCGGCGATGAGCAGATACCGGCCGTACTGGAAGAACAGGGCGTCGAGGCCGGGATCCAGTCCGCCGGCCCGCAACCGGGTCAGGCGCTCATCGGTGGCCAGCGCATCGGCTGCGGAGCGTCCCAGGTCCAGGGTCACCCGCCGGAACAGCGTCTGATGTTCGTCCTGGTGGCGCCGATGAAGCGCCGCCGCGGTACGACGTGTGGCGGACGCCACCTGGCGCTCCGACCGTGCCGCGGGATCTCCCGGGAGGAGGGTGGTGTTCAAGGCGACCACGATCGTCGCCGCATCCGCCCCGGACACCTCCACGGCATCGCCGGTGTTGCGAACGCTCCCCGACTCGGCCACGACACGGATCCGGCCCGCCAGCGACACGCCGCACTGGCCATCGCTGTGACGACGTTCGCGCGCGTCCGCCTCCACCACGAGCGTCTCCGGTCCCTCGGTGCGCACTCGGGAGGGCTCCCGGTTCGGATGAAACCCCATGCGGCACGAGACGCTTCCCGGTCTGTCCGCCTCCAGCCGGACCACGATCACGGAATCCGGATGACTGGCGAAGACCTCGCGCCGGTAGTGCACCGTGCCCACGGAGTACGTCACCCGGGCCGTTGCGTCCTCGAGCCCGAGCTCCCGCCGGTAATCCGTCACCTCGCCCTCCGGATGGCGAACTTCGAGGAGCAGGTCACCCACGGGAAGATGCGTGCCGTAGTTCTCCGGACGTCCCAGCAGGTGCTCCTGGATGAGCGGCTGTGCCTCGCCAAATTTTCTCTGGAGGAGCAGGGACCGGATGGCTGCCAAATGCCCGCGCCCGGACGGATTCTCATGCGAGGCACTCGGCTTTCCCGACCAGAAGGTGGATTCGTTCAACGCCAGGCGTTCTTCCTTCACGCCCCCGAAGACCATGGCGCCCAGACGCCCATTGCCCACCGGCAGCGCCTCCAGCCAGCGCTGCGCCGGCTGCCGGTACCAGAGCGTCAGAGCACCGGCGGGCGGCGGGTTCGGGTCGGCACCGGCGATCTGGAGCATCCCGGCCATCAGCACGAGGAAGAGGCACTGCCTTCCGAGGCCGGTCAGTGACAGGAACTGGCTGGGGGCGACTTTGTGCAATCTCACTGGGTTCATCAGCGCGGGGTGGACGCACGGTGCGCCGCCGGAAATCAATGTGTCTGGCGCGGCCTGGGTCGCCATGCCGGAAAACCGCGGCACCGGGAGGGCCGGATGCCATTCCGCGCCGATCCGGGAATGATTCCCGCCGCCTTTCAGCCGCCGTCGCCCTTCAACGGCGTGATCCGCCGGACACCGACGAAGGGGAGGTTCCGGAAGCGCTCGTCGTGGTCCATGCCGTAGCCGACCACGAAGACGTCGGGGATCTGGAAGCCCACATGATCCGCCTGAATCGGTCGCTCCCGGCGGGACGGCTTGTCCAGCAGCACACAGGTGCGGATGCCGGCAGGGCGGAGGCGGGCGATCCGGTCCCGCACGAACTCAAGCGTCCGACCGGTGTCCAGGATGTCATCCACGATCAGCACCTCGCGGCCACGCACGTCGAGCCGCAATTCGCGCGTCATCCTGAGCACGCCGGGACGCGTCCCGCTGCGGTAGCTGGACCCGGCAAGGAAGTCGAGTTGGAGCGGCAGCGGCAGGTGCCGGAGGAGATCCGCCAGGAACACCACCGTGCCGTGGAGCATGGCGACCACGACCAGCTCGCGGCCGGAGAACTCCCGGGTCAGGTCATCGCCGAGCCGGGCCACCCGGCGGCGGATTCGCTCGGGGGACAGCAGCACGGACTCGATGTCCGGGCGCAGCGCGGGCGGTGGCAGAGTCCGTCCCGGCGCAGCGATCGGAATGCGGGGGGCCTTCATGGAAACCGGAGCCATTCAGCAGCCTTCAAAATCAGGGAACCACCGAGACGCAGAGGCACAGAGAATGAAGTCAGAAGGCCTGGCGGGGTGCCGGGGAACTGGAGTGACTGTCCGGCGATCCGCAACATGACGAAACCGCTGCGCCCGGGCCTGCGTCGCCGCGGCGGTTTGGTGCCATCGCGCTTCGGGGGGGCGGAACGGCCACGGCTCAAATATGCTTTGAGTCCTCGTGATCCTTGGCGGCGTAGCCGGTCTCCTGGCGTCGGAAGTTCACCTCGTTCTTCTTCACGTAAGCCTGAAAGACATCATCAGCACTCATGCCCAGCACCTGGGCCATGGAGATCAGGAAATGGAGCAGGTCCACCACCTCGACCCGGGCGTTCTGCTCGTCGAACTTCTGGTACTTCGCCCACCATTTCCACGGCACGCTGTCGGTCAGTTCAGCCAGCTCCTGGGTCATGGCCCGGGTGTAGTTGAGGATCCACTGCGTGCGCGCGGCGTCGTCCATGCCGTCGGTGAACACGCCGATGCGCTCATTCAGCGCTCGTTGCATGCGAAACAGTTCCCGGAACTGGTCCGGCGTCGTGGAATCCATGCCCCCGAGTGTGCGCGGGCGGCCGGAGCGGGCAATTCCGGAATCCGCCGGCCTGAGGGCGGCCTCTGGCCTCTGGCGCATGACGTCTGGGAGCCGGGGAAGGACACGGATTCCACTGATTTTCACGGATCCTCACGAACCGCGAAGGTGATTGAGAGGACCGCAAGAGACGGACCGCAGGGGACAGGACATCCATGCGCCAAGCCGTTGTCCTGGAACGTCTGGCGGCTTGCCCCGCGGCGATTGCCGCCGAGATGGACGAACACGTCCTCTCCAAGTTTGCTCCCGTGGCACCCGGGGTACCGGATCTCGCTCGCCCGGTTCCCCAACCGGGAATGGATGTCCTGTCCCTTAGTTCTCCGATCAAACGCTGCTGGCTGCACCCCTGAGATCATTGGCGCGGCTGACCCTGTGGCCGTGAGGTTCGATGCAACACGTGGCAACCTGTGTGGTTTAAGGCAAGACGACTCGATAAGAATACCCGTTACCGAGGCCAGTGAAGTAATTTGTAAACGCCAATATCCCCGAAGCATCGGTTTGAGCTGTGGCAACCATGGTCCATGTGGGTCTCGGACTCAGAACTCGTGTGCCTTGAATCACGTAGCTTCCGGCAGGCGTCACCTGAAATCGAACGGCATGACGGAATCCCTCCAACGCTTCAGCACTGATCCACTTGAGGACAGGTGCAACGGTCAACGAGAGTAAGGTGGACGCAGAACGAGGTGACGGATGGCTGTCAGTCGCCGTGATTTTAACCGAGAATTGCCCCGCTGCCGTTGGAACACCCTCGAGCGCGCCAGTCAGCGGATCAAAGCTGATTCCTGGTGGAACAGCCTCCATAGAGATCGTCAACGACTGGCCCGTGTCTGGCTCGGTAAAGAGCGCGTCAGGCAGACGGAACGA
This sequence comes from Verrucomicrobiota bacterium, assembly GCA_017302195.1. Classification (GTDB taxonomy): domain Bacteria; phylum Verrucomicrobiota; class Verrucomicrobiia; order Limisphaerales; family UBA9464; genus UBA9464. Next base: position 24,232 of record JAFLEG010000001.1, on the reverse strand, counting down.
GAAGGCGCTTCCATAGCGTGTCGTCACGGCAGGAATAGCGCCGGATACCTTGGGTGCGGCGTTGATGAAGAATCTGAAGATCGTGTCGATGCCTGCGCCATAGAGAGCGCCATCCGACGCTTGGACCAAGCCTTCGACGGGATCTTGCACCTCGGCGAGTCCGTTCGGCAGGGTGCCGTGGAAAAAGCTTCTCAACTGCCGATAACCACTTCCGTCGCGCTCAATCTTGAAGACGGTTCCGTAGTGTTCAGCGCTACCGCCTGTTGCACATGTTCCGTAAAGCGACCCGTCGCTGGCTTCGAGAAGAGCGTTGGGCCACTTGCCGTCCTCAGGCGGGCCTTGGAATTCATAAAGCACTGAAAAGCTTGCCCCATCAGGCCTGATTTTGAAAACCGTGCCACACTCCTTAGCGCCACCCAGCGCACTGGCCCCGTAAATCCAACCATCGGCGCCGAGAATTAGGCGCCTGATCGGGCCGGCCCCATCTCCGCCGCCCCCTTTGAAGTCGTGCAGGACGCAATAATTGTCGCCGCTTTGTAGCAGCGAAAAGAGGACTCCCTTCCCTTGTGTTCCCCCCTCGGGTGTTGCGCCAAGCAACACTCCTTCACGAGCGATGAGCAGACCCGAGACTGGACGCTTTCCTTCCGTGTCGTATTCCCCGAAGCTTCTAATGTTCCGATAATTGGCTCCATCGCGGCTTATCCGAAAGACGCACCCCTCCTGGAACTGACCCCCTCCCTCAGCAACCCCGTAGAGAGCGCCGTCGGAGCCTTGGACCAACGGGGCAAAGAACGAGACCCCGGATTCGGCTTCAGTGGGCTCCCAGATCGTCTGGTAGGCCGTTCCATCCGGCCTGATCTTGAAAATCCCTCCTGAGTGTTCGTCCCCGACGTATGCGGTCCCGTAGAGAAAACCGTCGGATGCCAGCATCATTTCAGCGCGTGGTGACGTGGGATTCGCTCCGCGCAGGAAGCGATGGAGAACGGAATAGTTCGCCTCGTCGAGATTCAGCCTGAAGACAACCCCATCGCTGCCCAAGCCCCCGCCTTCGTCAGTTACCCCAAACAGTTGGCCGGGCTGAGCTTCCACCAAGCGCCCCCAAGGACGCTGTCCAAGGGAATCACTCTTGAAGTAATGCACTATCGCGTAGTCGTGAAACTGGGCAACCAGTGTTAGCCGCCCCATGAGGCAAAGGACAGCCGAGGTCCTTCCGAGGGACTTCACGAATTGTTCGACTGCTTGCATGAGACTGGAATGAACCGAACACCACGAAATGACCGCGCTGCATCTGTAGACGCGCACCATCCAAGCTCAAGCAACTTCATGAAAGCTGGTCCACACGCCAAATCGCCGTCGCCTGGTTGGCCATCCAGTCCTGCCGTGCGGCCAGCCGTTCCGGGCTCCAATCCGAATTGTCCTCCGCGACTTTCCTGGTGATGCCAAACGGACTGGCGGCATACACCCCCCTCTTGGCGGCAAACGCCGTGTTGCCCAGGTCACTGTTCGCACCCTTGGCCAGCAGGGTGAGGTTGCCCAGACGATAGACGAGGGCTTCGACCTCGTCGTCTGTGAAGGCATTCCATCCCGTCTCCGGATTCTCCGGCAGGATGTGTTCCAGGTTGAAGCCGTCACCGTCCACGTCGAGGTCGGAACCCTCCAGGCGCTTTTCCAACGCGCAGAGGATGTAACGGACAACGCGCCTGTTGCGGGACTGGGTGGTGCGGAGCGTTTTCTCGGCGAAGGCGGCCCGGAAGACCTCGTCGCCAGGATAGACAGACGACACCGCGGCCAGCACGGCCCCGGTGTCGGTGATCTGCCTCAAGGCCAGCTTCTCGGCCACAGCATTGTAAACACGCTCCTGCTCGTTGGTGGGTTGGCTGCCAATGACGTTGTAGCGAAAGGAAATGATCACGCTGGCCCGCAGGACGCTTTCAAATCCGGAGTCGGGAAACGAACGGCGCGCCGCCAGCAGGAGCGGATAGGGTTGCCGCACACCGAACATGCGGAGGTCGGCGGCGTGGTGCTTGAGGGCGGGGGACCACTGGGAGGATTCCGGATGCGTAAGGGCCATGTAGGCGTCCACGTCCTCCTCCATCTGCCGAACCAACTCGAAGACCGCATCCCGCGTGGCGATCCTGCCACGGATGGTCTTGAACAGTTCGGTCTGGCGGACGAACGAGAACCGGCTGTTCCAATGGACACGCAGGAAGTCTGGAAAGCTCTCGCTGCCGAGGCGGCCCACCATGGCCTCCCAGCGGTTCTCCAGCGATTTCATCTCATGCTCATGCTGGCCATCCTTGTGAAGGACGGAGAAGAGGTAGTTCTTGAGCAGGTCCGTGGCGGAGAGCCGGACTCCGCGTGCGTTGAGCGTTTCGAACACCTTGTAGGCGTTCAACTCGTCGGTGACGGTGATGACGGTGAAAAAGAGCCTGTCGCTCAGGGATTCGACAAACTGCGCAAGGACCACTCCGGATTCCCCGCCGGCCTTGGCGGCATAGGCGGCGATGCGCTTCTCGAACCACTCAAACGCCTTGCGCAAGCTGTGCTCCGAGGCGCGAAACCCGCGCATCGGGAGATGTCCCAACGGGACGATATACGTCTGAAAATAGGTGTCGTTGTTGCGATTCAGGGAGAGCTTGGAACGGGAAACCAGCGTCACGGGGTCCAGATAGCCCACGTAGGTCTGGCGGATCTGGTCGAGACGCTGCCGGTTCCGGTCGGCATCCTTTCCGTCCTCAATCAGGCGCCGGATGTTCTTGAGCACCGCGAGGACAATGAGGGTCAGGGTTGTGAGGCGCTGCTGCCCGTCAATCACGTCGAAGACCTTGTCATTCTCGGACTGCAGAACGAGGTACCCCATGTAGTGCGCCGGTTCGCCACCTGTCCTGATGGTTCCGAGCACATCCATCCACAAGTCCTCCCACTCCTCCTCGGTCCAGCTATAGTCGCGCTGATAGCGCGGAATGCGGTAGGTCAGCCCATTCCCCATCAACTTTCGATAGGTGTCGTTCTTGGTGTTGAAGTTGGTCGCTGACATGGCGTAAACCGTAACGGGGATCGAACTGTTGTGGAAGCTGCCCCGATGGCGTCAGCGCGGAGCCCGCGGGCGGCGCGCATGGCCTTCACTCCGGGTTGTCGAGCAGCTCCTGCAGGCGGCGGGCCAGGGGCGGCGACAGGCGATCGCACCAGGAGGCATCCATGCCTTCCGGCATGCCCAGCCCGGCGACCCGCCGATGGGTGAATCCCACGCCCGTCAGTGCGGCCGCCGCCGCCGCAAGATCGGAGCGACGCAGCAGGAGGACCACATCGCGGGTGGTGCGGACCGCGGCTTCGTCCACGCGCGACACATGTGCGGCAACTGTGTTGCCACCCACCACGGCGTAGGCGATCCCGGCCGCATCCAGTGCGCGTGCGGCGCGGAGCAGTCGTTCGCGGACCTTTTCCACAGCCCGAATCATCCGCGCCCACGAAACCGGGGCAAGCCCAGGGTTCGGTCGCCGTCATGCCGGCAGGGTGACGCGGAGGCGATGGAAGTCAGGCAAGGATTTGGGGCGGTTTTCAGGGCGGGAGACGAGGTGACAGGCTCTGACTTCTTCCCTCGCTGCATGCGGCTGTCGCCACAAGCGCGAAGACTCCTGCCGCGCGGGTGGAGTGAGAGATTCCTCACGTCGTCGCCTACGTAGCAGACGAGGTCACGACTCTGACTTCCTTCCCCGCCCCGGTCGGCTTTCGCCCACCTTCCGGCATCCCCACAGCCGGGGGGCAGCCTCCTCACGTCGGCGCCTACGTCATCTTTCATCCCTCATCCTTCATCCTTTACCGGAAAGTCCGGGAGTTTTGGCGAACGGCACGGGTCTGGCTTACCGTGGGTCGTGATCCTGTGGCTTCAGCGCGGTCTTCTGACCCTTCTTCTCGGCTCGGCGCTGCTGGCGCAGGAGACGCGCTACATCCGCCTGCGCACCGAGACCATCGCCACCGCCGCCCGCTCGGCGCAGGCACGCGGCGCGCTGGCGACGGCCGATGATCCGGCGGTCGAGGGATTGTACCTCATTCAGTTTCAATCGGTTCCTGATGAGGCGGCCCAGACGGGTCTTCGGGGGCGGGGGGTGGATCTCCTGCAGTACGTCCCGGACGACGCCTTTGTCGCCCGGTTGCGCGGGGTGCGGGTCTCATCCGTGCGAAACGAGCCGGGGGTGCGCTGGGTCGGACCCTACGAACCCCGGCACAAGATGGATCCGCGCCTTGCCGGAGTGTTCTCCGCCGGCATCGGACTCAAGGCGCCGGTGCGGCTGCTCACCCGGTCCGATCTGGCGGGCGACGAGCTGGCCCTGGTCTTCCGGCATCTCCAGGGCGCACGGCGGCGTTCGGTGCTGGGCATGGGCATCACCTACGAGGGATCGCTGAACCTGGCGCAGCTCCGGGTGCTGGCGCAGTCGCCGGCGGTGCTGTGGATCGAACCGGCCCCCCGGATGAAGCTGCTCGATGCGGTGTCCACCGAGGTGGTGGCCGGCGAGACGATCAGCGAGGGCGGGCTGGCCGGGGTGCACCGGCTGGGATACGACGGACGCGGGGTGATCGTGTCCGTGGCCGACTCGGGCATTGATTCCGGGGATCCCACGGTGCTGCACCCGGACCTCGACGGACGCCTGGAAGCCCTGTTCGCCTACGACAACCTGCCCGACGCCGCCGACGAGCACAGCCACGGCACGCACTGCGCCGGCATTGTGCTGGGCAACGGCGCGTCCGGGGAGAAGGACGACAATGGCTACCTGTACGGACTGGGCGTCGCACCGGGCGCGCGCCTGGTCGGCCAGCGGATCTTTGACGGTTCGGGCGCGTACCGTCCGCCGCCAAGTTTCACCGCCCTGGTCCAGGATGCCGTGCGCAGCGGCGCGTATGTCGGATCCAACTCCTGGGGCGACGACAACGGCGGCCAGTACGATCTCACGGCCGCCGAATTCGACGCCCTGGTGCGCGATGCGGATCCGGACTTCCCCGGGGAACAGCCCTATGTGCTGGAGTTCAGCGCGGGGAATTCGGGTCCAGGTCCCCAGACCATCGGCACACCCGCCGTCGCCAAGAACGTGATCGCCACCGGCGCGACGCAGAACAACCGGTTCGAGTTTCCGCTCTACGGCGAGGGACAGGAAGTGATGGCGGACTTCTCCTCCCGGGGACCTGCCGCCGACGGACGGATCAAGCCGGACCTGGTGGCGCCCGGCACCTGGATCGCCTCCCTGCGCTCCCTCTTTGCCAACGACAACAACGCCTGGGGTCCCATCAGTGAGTACTACCTCTACCAGGGCGGCACCTCCCAGGCCGGACCCCACGCCGCCGGCGGTGCGGCGGTGGCCATCCAGTGGTACCGCGAGACGCACGGCGGCGCCACGCCCTCGCCGGCGCTGGTGAAGGCCATGCTGATCAACTCGTCCGATGACATGAGCACCGCGGTGATTCCCGATGGCGACGGGGGGGGCGGGGGCGATCCGGACGACGAGGGCGGCGGCATCGTGGTCGGGGATACCGGTCCGGTGCCCAACCAGGACGAGGGCTGGGGCCGGATGAACCTGGTGACGCTGATGGATTCCGAGCGCCGCTTTGAGTTCCTGGAACAGGGCGTAGGACTGGCGACCGGACAGGCCTTCGAACGCCGGGTGGTGGTGGGCGCCGACGATCAGCTCAAGGTCACCCTGGTGTACACCGACGTGCCGGCGCTGCCGGCGGCGATTCCCGCACTGGTCAACGACCTGGACCTGGAGGTGATCGCCCCCAATGGCGATGTCTATCGCGGCAACGCCTTCGCCGATGGCGAGAGCATCGCGGGCACCTTCGCCGCGGATCGCATCAACAATGTCGAGGGCGTGCATCTGTCCGAACCGGCGGCCGGCGAATGGATCCTCCGCGTCGTCGCGCGCAACGTGGTCCAGGACGTGCACCGGCGTTCCTCCGGTGCGGCGGAGCAGGACTTTGCCCTGGTGCTTTCCGGTCAACTCCCCACCCCGGGCGAGGGGGTGATCTCCTGGGACCGGGAGGCCTATCAGGCGGACGCGGTGGCCACGCTGCGGCTGGTGGATCAACAATTGGCCGGGGAGGCCTCGGTGACGGTCACCGTGACCAGCACCACCGAACCCGCGGGCCAGGGGGTGACGCTGGCTGCGGTGGGCAATTTCGGCAGCTTTCTGGGCACCGTGCCGCTGACCTCGGCAACGCCCGCGGCCAACGATGCCCGCCTGTCGGTGGCGGACAGTGACGCGCTGGCCGCGGTCTATCGCGACGCCAGTCCGCCGGGCGAGCGCCGCGCCGTGGCCCGGGTGGACGCCCAGCCGCCGGTGATCTCCGGGATCGCGGCGGTGCGCGAGTTCGGACGCGTGAGCATCGAATGGCTCAACAGCGAGCCGGCCAGCTCGCGGGTGTGGTTCGGCACCACCAATGCCGTGACCAACCTTGTCGTGGATCCCGCCTTCCGCCTGCAGCCCTCCGTGGCGCTGCCGCCGCTGGAGCCGGGCACCACCTACTTCTTCTACGTCGCCGCCACCGACCGCGCGGGCAATGCCACCACCAACAACAATGGCGGGGTGCTGCTGCGGTTCGTGGCGCCGGAACCGGCGTCGGCCCTGCTGGTGTATTCGCCCGAAACGCTGTTCGACCAGCTCGCCGAGTCGCCCTATCCGGGCATCGAGTACTGGACCAGCGCGCTGGATGCGCTGCGGGTGGACTACGAGGTCTGGGACACCAGCGTGGTCAACCGCGCGCCACGCCCCGAGGAGCTGCAGCCCTACCGTCTGGTGGTGTGGCGTCCGGAGGAGGCGGCCGGACCGCTGCCCGGAATGACCACCGCGGTGCAATCCTATCTGGCCGGCGGCGGCTCGCTGTTCGTGGTGTCCCACGACCTGCTGACCCGGCTCACCGAGATGCCGGGCGAGACCAACTTCATGCGGGACATCCTGCACGTGGAGGGGTTCCAGGTGGATGCCGGGGCGGCGACCCTGGACGCGGTGCCGGGCGATGTGGCGGGCGCCGGACTGCAGACCGACCTGAACTACGACGAGTTTCCCAGCGGCTTCCTGGTGGACCTGCTCTTCTCGCTCAACGGCCTCTCGGGCTGGACCGATGTGACGGACCACATCAATCCCGGACCCGAAGCCGCGCCGGTGTTTCTTCAGGAAAGCCAGCGGGTGGTGGGGCTGCGGTATCCGCGGTCCGGACAGGACAGCCCCGGCGGCCGGGTGGTGTTCTACGCCTTCCCGTTCGAGGCGATCCCCCTGGATGCCCCGGCTCCCAACAACCGGCCCACGCTGCTGGCCAATGCGCTCCGGTTTCTGGCGCCCGAACTCTCACCGGGCGGCGCGATCGCCTTTGATCAGGGCGCCTACACCGTGCCATCCAGCGTGGTGGTCGAGGTGATTGACAGCGGCCGTGCCGGGGAGGGTTCGGTCCAAGCCCACGTCGCCAATGGCGCCCAGTCGGTCACCCTGACCTTGTCCGAAGTCACCCGGCGTGGGGTGTTCCGGGGACGCCTCACCCTGCAGCCTCCCGGATCCCCCGCGGCTTCGGACCGGTTGATTGCCACGCACGGCGACCAGCTCCAGGCTTCCTATACCGACGCCGCCAACGCGGAAACGCTGGCCTCGGCGGCGGTGGACACCGCGGCGCCGGTGATCTCCGGGGTGTCGTCCGATCCCGGCTACAACGAGGCCACCATCCTCTGGACCACCGACAAGGCCAGCGATGCTCTGGTGCGCTTCGGCGAGTCCGGCGGGGATGAGTCGTTCCTCACCCGCAGCGGCTATAGTGCCGAGCTGGCCACCGAGCACGAGGTGCGTCTGGCCGGGCTGCTGCCCGACCGCCTTTACTACTTCCAGGTGGTGAGCCGTGACGCCGCCGGCAATCTGGCCGCCAGCGGCACGGCCGGACAGTTTCACACGGTCCGCACCCTGAAGCCGCTGTCGGCGCCGTGGTCGGATCCCTTCGACGCGGCGGAGGCGGGCTGGATCGTCTTCAACGACGACGCCGGCACCGGCGCAAGCTTCCCCGACGAGGACGAAGGCGATGAGGGCGGGGGCGACGGGTTCAATCCCAGCGGCTGGCAGTTTGGCGTGCCGGAGAACACCCAGGAGGTCACCGCCCATACTGGCAGCCGGGTCTGGGCCACCAACCTCAAGGGCAACGACGTGGACCTCGCCAGCTCCGATCTGATCTCGCCGGCGATCAGCCTCATCGGCGGCAACCAGGCCACCCTGCGCTTCTGGCATTACTATGACTTCTCGGTGAGCGGTGGAACCGAGGAGGATCCTTTTGGCGATTTCGTGCTGGAGGCGGCCCAGATCGCCGTGACCGCCAACGACGGGGCCACCTGGACCGACGTGTATGCGGTGGGGGATGAATTCTCCCTGGGTTGGGAGGAGGTGGAGGTGGATCTCTCCCGCTTCCTCGGCTCGGTGATCCGGGTGCGCTTCAACTACCAGATGTTTGCCTTCACCCCGGGACCGCGCATCGGCTGGCTGCTCGACGATGTCGCGGTCACGCTCAATGTGGTCCCGGAGACGCTGGTCACGGTGACCAACAATCTTGCCCAGGCGGCCTTTGAGATCGCCGGTCCGGCCGTGGCCCAGGGCGCGGGACTGTCCTTCCGCACCAACCTTCCTCCCGGCGCCTACGTGATTACCTGGCAGCCGGTGGCGTACTACCGGACGCCGGTGTCACAGACCAACGTGCTGGGTTCCGGCGGACCGCTCCAGTTTGCCGGCAACTACACCTTCCCGGACGGGAATGGGAATGGCATCAGCGACCTGTGGGAGACCGAGTTTTTCGGCGGCGCCGCGCCCGGATTCACGGGAGCGGACGACTCGGATGCCGACGGCGCCGCCGACCGGGCCGAGTGGCTGGCCGGTACCGATCCCGACGACGTGGCCGACGTCCTGCGGTTGGCGGTCCCCGAGGCCCTGCCCAATGGCACCCTGCGCATCACCTGGTCCACACGCGCCGGACGCGACTACCGGCTGGAAGCCGCCAATGAGCTGGGCGTCTGGAATCCGGTGGGCGCCTCCGCGCGCGGTACCAGGGAACCCATGACCCTCAGCCTGCCGGCGCTGGATCCGCGCCTGCCCTACTACTTCCGCGTCACCGTCACCCCGTGACCCTTTTGGACTGCGGTGGCTTGCGACCGCTTTGGCGTCGGTCACGAATCAGCCGCCGGCAGGGGCATGAATCCCTGGTTCGCGACCTGAGCGCTGCGGCAAAGCGGCGTCTCCGCTGCGCTCCTGCCTTCGCCCCGCTTCGGCAGGGCGAGCCTCCCTTCGTCTGGCTACGGCAGGGCGAGCCTCCCTTCGTCCGGCTACGGCACGGCAAGCCGACGCCCGCACTCCAAGGGCTGCTCAGAATCCGCCGGGATGCGGCGGGCCGGCATAGGGCCGGGCGCCCAGCTCAAAGTTCTGGCTGTGCTCGACGGTGAGCAGCGCCGGATCGGTGACGGTCGGGGCGGCGATGAAGCCATGGTACCGGCCCATCCAGTAGGCGAGCAGCCAGGCCGATGGCTCCACCACGTCGTTGCCGCCGGTGCCGCCGTCGGGCTGCATGAGCCAGTGATCCCAGCGCAGCGGTTCGGTCTCGCGCACGGGAAAGGTCCGGGTGCCGCCCTTGGGCGCGGTGTAACCGGCGGGCGTGCGCAGGTCGGCGCGATGCGAATTCTGGTAGGACCACACCCGGAGATCGAGCGGCCAGCCCCTCAGGTGCCGCACCGAGGCGTCGAGTTCCCCGGTGTCGCCGGTGAGCACGGCATGGAGGAAGTTGAACCAGGGATTCTCCTCCACGCGCACCACCTCGTAGCTGCGCTCATAGCCGCGCCGGTAGAGGGCGTGCAGGTCGGGATCCTTCTCGTAGCGCAGGAGGTTGGCATAGCTCCAGAAGGCCAGGTCATCGAGGAAGTGCAGGATGCTGTCCGGAGGAAAGGTGTTGCGCGCGCGCAGGGTGTACCCCGGGTAGCCGAGCGTCACCAGGGTCTGGTAGGCCTCGCCAAACCGCGGGCTGCCGGTGACCGCGGCGGCCGTCTTGATGAAGGAGAGCAGCTCCACCGCCTGCAGGCCGCGGTCGTACAGCCCCTCGTCGTTGAGGAAGTAGTCGGGATCCCAGCGGCCCCAGCGGGTGGGCTTGCCGTCCAGATCCACCAACTGCCAGCGGTGCTCCACCAGATGGGCGGCGATGCGGGCGAGATGTTCGCGGGCCTGCGCGGCCTCGTCCCCCTGCGCGGCCAGCTCGCGAAAAATGTCGAAGGCATAGAAGTGGGAGCACAGTTCGTCGCTGGAGGTGTCGCCCTTCCATTCGAAGAGTCCGTCCGCAGTGTCATGCCACTCGGCCGCATAGCCGCCCGAACCGTGGCCGGCCTGGTGCCCCTTCTCGCCCTTGGCCCACACGGCGCGGGCCGGGAAGCCGCGGATGCCGGTCATGTGCTCCAGCCAGCGGAGTCCGTGGAAGGTGTTGGTCGCCTCCCGGCGCGCCTCGGGATCCCGCGTCACGGCATACCGGTATGCCTGGGCTGCCAGATAGTTGCCGGAATAGCCGCCGTCGTTGTCACCGATCTCCGCACGTATTCCTTCAGGGTGGCGTCCCACTCCAGCTTGTGCACCAGGCCCAGGCGCTTCTGTCCCCATTCCTCCAGGTGCCGCTCGTAGTAGGCGGCCTTCCTGGCCAGCGTGTAGGGCTGGTACTCGATGATGCCCAGGCCGCCGTCCGTGGCGAGGAACACGCGGCGGCCATTCACGGCAATGGCCCGCACCGAGTCACCGGGAAGCCAGCGCCGGCCGGCAAAGTAATCCCAGGCGCCGTCCACCCGCCGGATCGCACCCCGCGAGGTGCCGATCCACAGGTCATTGGTAAATCCGGCGGCCAGGCAGGTGGTGTCGGTGACGGGCAACCCCTCCGCGCCGCCCAGCGTCATGAGGGACATGCCGCGCAGGACGCCCAGGCCGCGATCGGTGGCGACATACAACGCCGATCCCTGGCTCAGCAGATCGCGGGTGGTGGTCGAGGGCAGCGTGCCCCAGTCCCAGGCCTGATCCGCGGGCCAGGTGTAGGCGTCCAGTCCGCCGAAGACGCCCGACGCGAACGGGGCGAGGCGGCCGGGTCCGTGCACGAACAGGGTTTCGTTGTGAACGGCAATGCGGGTGATGGGAAACCGGGAGCGGTTGGTGGACACCGGCTCCAGGCTGTCCCCGCGGATCTGCCACAGTTCGTGGCCTGCGGCGGCCATGATCCCACCGCGGAAGGGGTGGACATCCGTGACCGGCCGGTCGGAGATGAGGGTCCACCCGCTGCCGGTGCGGCGATGCAGTCCCTGCGGCGTCATGGCCCACAGGGCGCCGGGCGTCGTCACCAGGCGCAGAATGGCGTTGGTCAGTCCGGGATCGGCCACGAGATTGGTTCCCTGCAGCCGGACCAGGCCCTTCGCGGTTCCGGCGACCACCTCGCCGTCCAGGGCCGCGACCGCGGTGAGCGGCAGCGGCGAGGCGATGCTGCTGCCCACCTCCTGCAGGTACACGTCGTCCGGCAGGGGGGCGGGCGCGGCCGAGATCCGGAGTGCGGCGGCGAGGACCAGGCTGATGCGGGCGGGACAGGAATGCTTCATGGGCAATGTGTTCGAGCGGGCGCGCTTTCGGACGGGCCCGCGTGTCCGGCCATTGGACCGTTGTTACATTCCTGGTCCAAGTCCGATCTGTCTTGGCGAGTGGATCCCCGGCGGCGTTTCCTGCCACCCTCACGACGTGCTCCGCGCCAGTCTTCAAACCGAATGCGTTCCGGACCGGACCCGTCCGAACCGGATGGTTACACGGACAACAGCCGTTCCCCCGATCTTTCCGGCATGCCGACGGCTCCGGCTTGGGAGTCTTCTGATCTTCATCGCCCTCCTGGGCCTCCCGATTCCGGCCACGGTGGCCCGTGCGGAAACCCCGCGCCTGATCGTGGCCATCATGGTGGACCAGCTCCGGCAGGACTATCTGGAGCGTTTCGAGGGGCAGTTCACCGACGGCGGCTTCCGGCTGCTCACGCGGAAGGGGGCCATGATGACCTTTGCCCGGTACGACTACTGTCCGACGGTCACGGCGCCCGGCCACGCCACCTTCCTGAGCGGCTGCACGCCGGCGATGCACGGCATCATCGCCAATGACTGGTTGGACAAGAAAACCCGGCAGGGCATGTACTGCTGCGGCGACTCCTCGGTCTGGGGCGTCGGCACCGCCACCAACAACAGCCAGGTCTCGCCCCGCAACTTCATCGGGTCCAGCTTCGCCGACCAGTTGCGGCTGCACTACCGGTCCAAGGTGGTGGGGATTTCCATGAAGGACCGCGGGGCGATCCTTCCCGCGGGCCGCAAGCCGGCGGGCGCCTATTGGTTCGAGTCCAAGAGCGGCAATTTTGTCACCAGCAGCTATTACCGTCCGGAACTGCCCGCGTGGGTCCGGGAGTTCAACGACCGGCACCGCGCGGCGTGGTACGCCGGCCGGACCTGGGACCGCCTGGTGGATGCCCGGCATTACCGGCATCCAGACGCCGGCCCGGGCGAGGGCAGGCTGGCGGGCGAGACCAACAGCGTCTTCCCGCACCGGGTGGATGCCCAGATCAAGGACGGTTTCGACGCCGTGATCTCCACCCCCTTTGGCAACGACCTGCTGGCGGAGTTCGCCCGGGCGACGATCGAGGGCGAGGATCTGGGGCGCGGTCCGGTGCCCGACCTGCTCTGCATCTCGTTCTCCTCCGTGGACGCCGTGGGGCACCGCTTTGGCCCCTATTCGCATGAGGTCCAGGACGCCGTGCTGCGTCTCGACCGCCAACTGGCCGACCTGTTCCGCTATCTCGACCGGCGGGTCGGCCTCCGGCGCGTGGCGATGGTGCTGTCCTCCGACCACGGCGTCTCGCCCGATCCCGAGTTTGCCGTGAGCGAGGGGCTCGACGGTCAGCGGCTCAACGAGTCCCAGTTGATGGTGGACCTGCTGAGCCAGCTCGATGGGCGCTTCGGATCCGGCAAATACTTCCTGAAACCCAGCCTCTACGGGGGCAACCTGTACTTCAACCACGACACGCTTCGGGAGAAGGGCCTGGCTGCGGAGACGGTGGCGGTGTTCATCCGGGACTGGGTCCTGGCCACCGGAAAGTTCCAGGCCGCCTACACCCGAGAACAGTTGCTGGACGGCCGCGCGCCCGGACTGGTGGGGCGGTTGGCGCAGAACGGGTATAACGCGGAACGCGGGGGCGACATGATGCTCATCCCCAAGCCGTTCGTGATTCCGTCCTCGGGCACCACCGGCACCACCCACGGCGCGCCCTACACCCAGGATACCCTGGTGCCGGTGCTGTTCTACGGATCGGCATTCCGACCCGGACGTTATGCCGGGGAATTCTACATGTCCGACATCGCGCCCACGCTGTGCGCCGCGCTGCGCATCGCCCCGCCTTCCGGCTGCATGGGGAAGCCCTTCGTGACGGTGCTGCGGAATCCGTAGGAGGGCGCGGGCCGGGACCGCCGAACCTCCAGGCCGGCGGCGACAGTTCCCGGCCCGGAGGAGACGGGGACAGGACCCCTGACCGCGGGTGGCAAGGGGCGAAGTGCATCGGAATGGATCCACTGGAGCCCGGTTTGAATCGTCCTTCCTTGGCCCCGGGCGTCGGGGAGTTGAAACTCGTCACCATTTCCGGGCTCAAGTCGGCCGCTGCAATCCAGGAGGCTCCCAGGTCTGCACAGACACAGTGACCCTGGGTCACTGCCATCTCCACGTCGCTGCCCGTCCTCCCCCGACGACCTGCCGGTGCCGGTTCCGGATCACACGCGGAAGATGTCCTGTGCCTGCCGCTTTCTGGCGGGGGCATGGTGCTTCTTCAGCCTGTTTCGCGGATACGAGCGTGGGAGCATTTTCGAGATCCGAAGTGTCCGGAGACTGAGGCGCGTCGGGGGGTGGATGATCGGGTTTTGGGTGATGGGGCTCGCCTTTCAGCTCTCAAAGGCTTTGTGGGCAACCGATGCGGACATCCGCTTCGACATGGGCGCGGGACTACTGCCGGGATTGTTCATTTGCCTCGTGGCTTGGATCATGGAAGAAGCCCACCAGATCGCGGAAGAGCCGGCGCTGACTGTTTAGTCCCCCGCCATGGCCATTGTCGTAAATCTGGATGTGATGCTGGCGAAGCGGAAGCTGCGGCTCAATGACCTTGCCGCCGCGGTGGACATCACGCCGCCGAATTTGTCCGTACTGAAATCCGGCAGGGCAAAGGCGATCCGCTTCAGCACGCTGAACGCCATCTGCCGGGTGCTGGATTGCCAACCGGGAGATCTGCTGGAGTTTCGTTCCGACGGGGAATCGGAGGGCTCCGGGGAATCCTCTGACGGGGAACTCCCCGGGACTGCCGGCGGATCTGGCGGCTGAATCCTCGAACCGACCGGGTGCGCAGGGCGAAGTGGCCACCGGGGAAAATGCGTTTGTGCAGTGCATCGGTGCGATGGCAAGATTGAGGACGTCCCCTCCGGCAGTATTCGGAGGGGGGACTTCTGAATCGCATGGCGGCGAAATGGATCACGGGGACGGGGCGACAGTGGGCAGCCGGATTCCTTGTGGCACTCGGCGTGGCGGCGGCATTCCGGCCCGGCGCCGCTGCCGAGGCGGTGATCAGGGAGCCCATGGCGATCGCGTCGCTTTTCGAGAGGCACTGCTTTGACTGTCACGGCGAGGGCATGGACAAGGGGGGCTTCGCCCTGGACACGCTGATCGGGGCCGGACCCGGGGAGACAAACCGGTTTGCCTGGGTGAAGGCCTGGACGCTGCTGCGGCACGGGTTCATGCCGCCCGCCGACGCCGACCCGCTGCCGGAGTCCGAGCGCCAGGCGCTCGCCCGCTGGATCGAGCAGCAGCGCCTGGGTGTGGATCCGGAGCGGCCGGATCCGGGCCGGGTCACGGTGCGGCGGCTCAACCGGATGGAGTATGAGTTCACCATCCAGGACCTGTTCGGGGTGAGCCCGGTGATGGAGGGCGAGTTCAGCAGCGATGCCAGCAGCAGCCGGTCACGGTTGCGGGACATGCTGCCGCCCGATGATACGGCGTTCGGATTCGACAACAACGGGGACTTCCAGACGCTGTCCCCGGCGCTGCTCGAGAAGTACTTCAACATCGCGGAGTTTGTCGTGGACCAGGTGGTCGTGCAGGGCCCTCCGCGGCATCCGGTCCGCGCCCTCGACGCCGCGCAGATCCAGAGCACGCGCGTGCCGGACTCCCTCCGGACCGGACACCAGCTCGCCTTCGAGGTGGTGATGCCGGGACGTTACCGGGTGGACGCACAGTTTCCGCTGGGCGGCTGGCAGGATTATGGCGGGGCCTACGATTTTGCGCTGTCGGTGGACGATCAGTCCATCGCCCGGGACGAGGTGGAGATCGGCGGGCAGCGGATCTACCGCTTCGGCCGTGAAGTCACCCTCGACACGGGGCCGCATCAACTGAACTTCACCACCGATCCGGTGCGACCCACCTCGACGGGGAAGACCAACCACCTGGAGCTGCGTCCGAAGTTCCGTCTGACCGGCCCCCTGGATGGTGACGCGGCGGAGTACCCCGAACCCCATCGCCGCCTCTTCGATGCCGGTCCGGCCCCCGCCGATCCGGTCCTGCGGCGCGCGTATGCCCGGGACATCATGCGGCGCGTGGCCGACCGGGCATTCCGGCGTCCGGCGGGGGATCCGGTGGTCGAACGGCTGACCGATCTGGCCATGTCGGGCGACACCTTTGAGGGGGGTGTCGGGCTGGGATTGATGGCCATCCTCACCTCCCCGCAGTTTATCTTCCGGACCGAGGTGCAGCCGCAGCCGGACGATCCGAAATCGGTCCATCCGCTCGACGAATACGCCCTGGCCTCGCGGCTGTCCTACCTGCTCTGGCTCAGCCTGCCGGATGCGGAACTCTCCGGTCTGGCCGCGCGCGGGACTCTGCGCAAGCACCTGCCGGAGCAGGTGCGCCGGATGCTGGCCGATCCGAAATCCGAACGCTTCTTCGAGGACTTTCCGGGCCAGTGGCTGCGCACACGCAATGTGCTCATGACCCCGATCATCCGGGACGCCACCCTCAATCCGGTCCGGAGCGCCATGAAGCGCGAGACCGAGATGCTCTTCGAGCACATCGCTCGGGAGGACCGCGATCTGCTGGAGCTGCTCACCGCGGACTACACCTTCGTGGACGCCGGACTGGCGCGGTTTTACGGACTCACCAACGTCACCGGCACCGGAGTCCAGCGGGTGAGCCTCCCGCCGGAGTCCCATCGCGGCGGCCTGCTGACCCATGGGAGTTTCCTGGTCTCCACTTCCAATCCCAACCGCACCTCCCCGGTGAAGCGCGGGGTGTTCCTGCTGGAGAACCTGCTGGCCATCCATCCCCCGCCGCCGCCGCCGAGCGTGCCGTCCCTGGACGACGCCAAGACGGGCGCCGCGGCGCCCAAAACCGGGACCGAACAACTGGCGCTGCATCGCGCCAACAAGTCCTGCGCCGCCTGTCATGCGCACTTTGATCCGCTCGGGATCGCGCTGGAAAACTACGATGTCCTGGGCCAGTGGCGGACCGAGGAGGGAAAGGAACCCATTGCGCCCCGTGAGACCACCACCGGAGGCCAGACGCTGACCGGCGTGGATGACCTCAGGCGCTACTTCACGGAGCACCGCCTCCAGTTCTACCGCTGTGTCACCGAGAAGCTCCTGACCTATGCGCTGGGACGCGGGCTCGATCCGGGCGATTCGATCACCGTGGATCGCATCGCCGACCAGGTGGCCGGGGATCAGGGGAAGTTTTCCACCCTGCTCGCCGGGGTGATTGCGAGTCCGCCGTTCCAACTGCGGCGCGGGGATGACGGCCTGGTGAAGACCCCGCCCCGGTCCCTGGTCCCCGAGGCCCCGCCACCCGAGCAGCGCAAGGGCCGCCGGCGCAATCGTCCGGCCAATCCTGATTTGGTCCAGAAGACTGCGCCGGTCACCAACACCGTGGCCTCTCCTTCGACCGCCATCGCCCCGAATCCGGAGAAATGATCCCATGAACCCATCGCGCCCCCTCCGTCTCGATCGCCGCGGATTCCTCCGCGGTGCCGGCGTCTGCCTGGCACTGCCGGCCCTGGAATCGCTGCTGCCCGGCTCACGGCTGCTCGCCGAATCGGCCCTGCCAATGGCCACCACCGCCACCGGCATGCCCCTGCGCATGGGCTTCATCGCCTTCGCCAACGGCTCGAACTACGAGCGGTGGCTTCCGAGGGGCGAGGGCCGCGAGTACGAGATGAACGAGACCTTCCTGCCCATGAAGGATCTCCGGGAGCAGTTCCAGGTCATCACGCACCTGACCCACGATGCGGCTAACAACTGGGGCGACGGTCCCGGCGACCATGCGCGGTCCGGCGCGTCCTTCCTGACCGGCTGTCACGCCTGGAAGACCCTGGGGTCGCGCCTGCATCTGGGCATTTCCGTGGACCAGATCGCCGCCCGTCAGGTGGGCCATCTCACCCGGCTGGATTCCCTGCAGCTCGGGGTGGAGGGCGCCCGCCTGTATGGCTCGTGCGACACCGGCTATCCGTGCGCCTACCAGTACAACATCTCCTGGGCCTCGGAGTCGTTGCCGCTCGCGCCGGAGGCCAATCCGCGGACCGTCTTCGAGAAGCTCTTCGGTGGCGGGAACGGGGCGGAGCGGCTGTCCAACCTGCGGCAGCGGCTGGCACGGCGGAAGAGCGTGCTGGATTTCGTGCTGGAGGATGTCCACCGCCTGAACCGCGACCTCGGACGCAACGACCGTCAGAAGCTGGACGAGTACCTGGCGGGCATCCGCAAGATCGAGACCCAGATTGAGAAGGCGGAGCGCTTCCGGCTGCCGGACCCGACAATTCCCGAGCCGGCCGGCGTGCCCGAGGGTCACCGGGAGCATGTGGACCTGATGTACGACCTGATGGCCATGGCATTTCACACCGACTCCACGCGGGTGGTGAGCTTTGCCGTTGCGCCGGAGGGGAGCAACCGGCCCTTCCCCACGCTGGGCATCTCCGAGGGACACCACTTCCTCACCCACCATTCCGGCAGCCAGGAAAAGATCCTCAAGGTCGCCAAGATCGAACACTGGTACATGGAGCGCTTCGCCCGGTTCCTACAGACCCTGGAGTCCCTCAAGGATGCGGACGGCACCTCGGTGCTCCACAACTCCATGATTGTCTATGGCTGCGCCATCGGCGACGGCAACAAGCACAACCATGATGATCTCCCGGTGGTGCTGGCCGGCCGCGGCGGCGGCGGGTTGCAATCCGGACGCCACCTCAAGCTCGCCCAGCAGACGCCGATGACCAACCTCTACGCCTCCCTGCTCGACCGCATGGGGGTGAAGGCCGAGAAGGTGGGCGACAGCACCGGACGGCTCGAAGGCATCTGAGCGGTAGCGATGCGGTGGGAAGCGGCGGGTTTCACCACAGAGGCGCTGGGCACACGGAGGAAAGACGGTGGGCATTGGGCGAGGCGCAATCACGGTTCGGTGAGGGGTGCGGCCTCCATGAATTTGGCGTTCTTCTCCGTGTCTCCGGGCCTCTGCGGTGCCAGTGCTCTGAATTCCATGGAACAGTGACGGCTCAGGAGGGCCAGCACGGAACCCAGTGTGCCCTGGCATCGCCCCGGGGTTCCCCGTGTCCTGGGCTGGTGTCGTTGAAGTTCTGCTTCCGGCGGGGGGCGCTTCGGTCCTAGCCTCCTGGGAATCAACCATGTGGGATCGCGAAAAACTCGATGAGCTGGGTGAGCAGGCGCTGGTCGGACTCCTCCTGGCCCTGGTGACGGTCGCGGTGGTGGGATTTGGCGGAGTGCGGACCAGCGAGCTGGGCCTGGTGTCCGGACTGGCCGCCCTCGCACTCCCGGTGTGGATCGCCCGGCTCTGGCTCAATCCGTCCCACCGCGTGCTGCTGCATCCCATGATCTGGCCGGCGCTGGGTTTCGTGGGCTACGCCGCGTGGCGCGCGATGGGGGTGGATGTCACCTATCCCGCACGCCGGGAACTGCTGCTGGTCTGCGTGTGCGCGGTGGTGTTTCTCGTCGCGCTCAACAATTCCTACCGCCAGGAAACGATGCAGTGGATGGCCCATGCGCTGGTTGGACTCGGCGGCGCGGTGGCCGCCTATGCCATCATCCAGTGGGTAAGCGGATCCAACCGCATCCTGTGGCTCATCCAGCCGCTCAATTATGTGAAGCGGGCCGGCGGTCCCTTCGTGAATCCCAATCACCTGGCCGGCTTCCTGGTGATGCTGCTCCCGCTGGCCATGGCGCAGGTCTTCGTGGGGCGCGGCAAGTCGCTGTCCAAGGTCCTGCACGGCTACGCCGCGCTGATCATGGCCGGAGGCATCGCCGTGACCATGTCGCGTGGCGGATGGGCGGCGGCCGCGGCGGCGCTGGTGATCCTGTTTGCGTGGATCGGATGGCGCCGCCGGGAACTGCGCCTCCCGGTGGCCCTCGCCGTGGGCGTTCTGGCGATCGGAGGCATGGTCTTCCTGTCGCGTTCCGAGAAGGCGCGGGCGCGCATCGAAAACCTCTCCCAGGAGGGGAACATGGATTCTGCCGGACGCCGCGAATTGTGGAAGCCGGCGGTGGCCATGTGGCGGGACCACTCCTGGCTGGGGGTCGGCCCGTCCCAGTTTGACATCCGCTTTCCCGCGTACCGTCCCGCCCGTTTTCAGGCTGCGCCGGTCCGGGTGCACAACGAGTACCTCAACCTGCTGGTGGACTATGGCATCGCGGGCGCCGGGCTGATGGGACTCACCCTCCTGGGATTGGTCTGGGGCGTGGTGCGGTCCAGCCGGTACATGGAGCGGTCGTCCGGGGACCTGGGCGCTCGCACCAGCAATCGGACCGCCTTCTTCCTGGGAGCCTGGGTGGGACTGGTCGGGCTCGGACTGCACTGCATCGTGGACTTCGACCTGCACACGCCGGGCATCGCCATCACCGCCGCGCTGATCGTGGGTTTGCTGGCCTCGACGCTGCGGTTTTCCACCGAACGCTTCTGGTTCCGTCCGCGGCTGCCCGGCCGGTTCATCCTCACCGCGGCGGCCGCCGCGACACTGGTCTGGATGCTGCCCCAGGCGTCCCGCTTTGGACGCGAGGGCATGGCCCTGAACCGCGTGCGCCAGATGCGGCACCTCGACGCCGCGATGGCGGAGGCCCTGCAACGCGCGGCGGTCGAAGGACCGGACAACGATCGGACCGCCTTCGAGTTGGGCGAGGTGCATCGGCGCCTCAGCCTCCAGGGCGAAGGGGCGTGGAAGGAGGAGGCGGGGCAGGCCGTGACCTCCCTGCAGCGGGCGATCCAGCTCAATCCGCACAACGCCCGGGCTCATCTTGCCCTGGGGCAGGCGCAGAACTGGCTCAACCAGCCCGAGGCCGCCGCCGCCGCCTTTGCCGAGGCGATGCGGCGGGGTCCGAACGACGTCGCCATCCACAACGCCGTCGCCTGGTATCTGCTCCAGCAGGGCCGTCCCGCCGAGGCCCGCCAGATGGCGAAGCAGTCCCTGGAATGGCAGTGGTGGGCCAACCCCCTCGCCCAGGACATTATTGCTCAGGCCGAGCAGCGCCTGAAGCCCCTGCCGCCGGTGGGCGCGCCCTGATTGGCGTTGGAGCCGGTGACGCTCACCAGACCGTCATCCTGCCGGGCAGGCCGGCGGGGGAAATATTTACGGCCCGCCGGACTTGGAGCTCGGAGGCTTCCCCGGCTTCGAATGGGATCCTCCGGATTCTCGTAGTGCTGTCCGATTGACACCCCGTGGACCGGTGGGTTCAGTCGGTGGGTGATCCCGGCGACCCGCAAGATTCCCCTCGTGCGTCTGACCCTGCTTCTGGGTTTTGCCTGCCGGGCCGCCGGGCAGTTCTATGCCCCGGAGACCACGTTTCATGACGTTGTCCAGAGGCGCTACCCGGTGGAATGCGTCCGGGTGATGCTGGCCTGGCAGGAGGCTCGGAGTGGACAGTCGGCACGTCCACAAACGGTGGGGTTCCGTTTGGACGCCACCGACGCCACGCACCGCTGGACCCTGAAGATCACCGGAGAGTCGGCCGACGTGCTCCGGTCCGTGACCCTGGACTATCCCAACAGCCTGCTCTGCCTGGGGCCGAAGTTCTTCCGGGAGACGGCGGCACAAGCGGCACGGCAACTGCAGATCCGCGCCGTGCCGGAGGCCGGGTTTTTGTCCGATGCCTATTGGAGCGGCGCCGCCCGGTCCCACCCTTCGCGGGAGTCGAGCCTCACCAACGCCTTTGCGATTTCGGATGGCCTGACCGCCACCAATCCGGTTTCCACCGCGATCCAGCTTGCGGGGTTGCTGGCGCACGCCTGTCCACCGCCCCAGGCGGGGCGCGTGACCCTCGACGGACTCCTCCTGGCGCGTGCAGCTGCCTGGCTGGCGTTGGCGGAAATCGTTTCAGGCAACACCGAGGACGCCTTCTGGACGCCACTCCTGTACCAATCCGGGCGCGGACCCGGAGCGGACGCCGCCTGGCAGGGACGGCCCGAGGCGTGGACCAATCAGCCGCTTGTCAGGGTGTGGGATGTGCGGATGAGCCGTCCCAACACCCAGGCCACCTTCCTGGCGGCCTGCGACACACCGTCGGCGTCCCTGGCCGCCGCCCTCCTGTTCGCGAACGCGGCTGACGAGCACACTTGGCCGCTGCTGGAGGACGTCCTGCCCATGATCTTTCGCAGCAAGGCTTCCCAGCGCGCGCTTCACAACTACGCTCCGATTGCCGCCAGCCGGGGATCCGTGGGGATGGGACACCAGTTCAGCTTTGGCGCGCTGGCACAGCGCCTTGCGTGGATGGATCTCCTCCAGCAACGCAGTGCTTCGGCTGAATTTGCCCCCTTCAGGGAGGGTGTCACTTCGTGTGCGCAGGCTCTGCAGAAACTGTCGAGGGGGCGCAACTCGGAGGACACCGCCCTCGCAGGGCTGGAAGAAATGGCGCCTCTCTACCGTCTTGCCGAAGAGCTTTCCGCGGGACCTCTGCGGGAGACCACCGTGGCCACCTGCGGTGACCTGGCGGGCTATGGATGGGAAATGGCCGGCTGGCAGTTGGGCGTCCGGCACCGATTCCTCAACGAACGGTACGGGTCTCGGGAGGATGCCCGTCCGGTGAAGACGGCTTCACTGCGGGCTCTCGAAACCTGGTCCCCATTTTTCGAGGCCTCGCGCGAGGGCGACGAGACCCGACAGCAGGCGATGAACCGCCTCCAGTACGTTACCGAAACCATGCGGTTTGCCGGGCAAAAGATTCCGCCGTTCCATGGTGCGGGCGGTGCCGCGGATCCGGCGGCGACCGCCCGGCGGTTCGTCAGCGCCTGCTGGCTGGAGCCGCTGCATGTGCCACGCTACAGCGCCCTCCTGGGCAACGGCGGGGTCTCGTCGGAAATTGCGCCGACGCTGGAGCGTCTGCTCGAGGAGGGGGGATTCCTGGAGTCCGCGCCACTGCTCACCTATCTGGCCGGAAGGAATCTGGCGCAGATGAAGAAGTCGCATCCCGAACTGCTCCCGCTTCGCGAGCGTGTCGCCGCTGCGGCGCCGCAGCCCAACCTGAACACCTTCGAGGTGCTGCAGTCCGGGGAGCCTCGGCGTCCCCGGGATCTGGCCTGGGCCCAGGATGCCGAGCGGCTGTACTGGAAGAACACCGATTCGGGCCTTGAGGAGACGGTGTTCGACGCCTATGCGCTGTCCGGCTTCCCCGGGGAGGCTCGCCGGTTCTACTTCCGGGTCCGCGCCCACCTGGGCGATCCGGTCAAGGTCTCCAACAACATCGGGGAGAAGGCATGGCTGTTGGGTCTGGCTTTGGACGATCCAAAACTGCGGAAGGCCGCGTTGGCGGACGGCGCGAGCGGCTCGGCATCGGATCTCCAGACCCAGGCCTGGGATGCGGCGGCGCGCGGCGATGTCGAAGCCTTCAGCAATGCAGTCCGCGGACGGTTGGAACGCTATCCGGATACGAGCGGTCGCTACCGGTGGGAGCGGATCCTCCAGTTCGCCGAACTGGTGCCGGCCTTGGCCAAGCCCGACCATCCCGATCGTCAGAAGGCGCTGGATTACTTCGGACGGGATGCGGATGCCACCATGCTGCGATGGATCTGGATCCAGCGATACCGCCTCCCCCCAGGCGACGCCATCCGCTTTCTTGGAGGGCGCGATCCGGATGCCGTTCGTAAGGTGTTTGTCCGCGTGCTCGAGAACGACCTGCCGGCTGCCAACGCCGCGGTTGCGGAACTTCAACAATCACCTGCGGGCCGGGGCGCCTACGCCCTGGTGGCCATTCACGCCCGAAATCGCCTCCTGGGGGCGCCTCAAGAGCTGACTCCAGACCTGATGCCGCCCGGTGCGCGTTTCACCCGGGATCTGGTCCGGGAGCGAACCGACAAGGGACCCTGAGTTTCGGGAATCCCGACGTGCCGATGGCACGATGATCCAGCTCCCGCAGGGCCGGACGCGCCGGCGCGAGATCCAGAAGGCGCCGTCCGGGTGCTGCCGCCGAATCTCCCTCAAGTCCGGGTGGGACAGCGCAACGCCGGCGGATTCGATGGGAGCCGTTGGGGTCAGGGATGGTGACGAGACGCCAGGTGCAACCGGCCACGATCTGACCTGCACCTCCCGTAGATCCTCCAAGTACCCCAACCCGACGGGACGTTGTTCCAAACCTGAAACAAGGGGAAGAATCACTGTTCCCCATAATATACACTGCCAATCTTTCCAGTCTTCCCAGCAAGAAATTCTGTCACTCACACCATCTTCGATGTTTTCAATGCAAGCGACTTGATGCAATGCGAACTTGTTGACTAGATTCTTCTTCTCCCCACAATGCATCAATGAGCCAATCATCATATCCAAAGGATCAACTTCAAAATCTGACACCAACTCTTGATACATTTTTCTTCTCCAGTCATATCATAACATAATAAAATACCATTCATTCCCACTGTTCCTCACCAATCAAGTTAGACTAATGGATTATCAAGGCTTTGCAGCTGATGCTATTTTCTGATTTCTTTGGCTGGTATGTTCTTAGCTTTAGCTTTAGCTTTTCAGCATGAAAAGGACTCGACTATGTCTAAACTAAAATAAACATAACCTAACTAAACTAACTAACTATTAACTAACTAATTGCACATGTCCCTCCAACTGAATTCGAGTTCGAGGAACTGCAAATCGACAGATTCTTTGGTTGCGGTTTGTTGTTCCC